>NZ_JBQKLL010000003.1:0-244833 GCF_052116245.1 Blautia sp. Sow4_E7 | reverse complement strand
CTGTTCGGGAAACTTGCAAATAAAAATGGAGTAAAATACTCGCATGTCTGGCATCCTAGCGCAGGGTGCCAGATTTCAGTTATGGGGTACACCTTAAAACTGTGCGCTTACGTTCGTCATGATAAAGATGGGAAAAAATATCTCTACGATTTTCTCGAAATAAAAAAAGAAACGAGCAGCCCGCTTGAGTCAAAACTGTACGGTGAAACCCCATTTCTTTTATCAAAATAATAAAATAGACATAAACTTTTGTCAAGGAAAAAGTTATAAATCTATTTATTCATCCAATAAATCCCAATATATGATAGTTGAAAATGTCAATATCTGTATCAGAAAGGACAATGTTAGAATCGTCTTTTTATGTAGGAGTGTATATAATAAGCGTGCAGTAGAAATAGTGTACCAATATAGCGAAAATTGTCTAAATACTATTTTTTCTGCTTGAGAGAATTGTATTCTCCGGGATTGCATCCAAAATGTTTGCGAAAAGAATTAGCGAAACGGCTGGCATTGCTGAAACCTACCATGCTTGCAATTTGAGTTATAGAATACTGACCGCTTTGTACAAGAGAAAAGGCTTTGTCTGTTCGGTATTCTTCTAGATAAGTGGTAATGGTTTTACCTGTCATTTTTTTGAATAGGCGGCAGCATACCTCTCTGGACAGATGAATCTGATCAGCGAGCTGCTGAAGGGATATTACAGAATCAAAATGTGTATTCAGATAATTCAACATCTGTTCCAGACGTTCCAGTTCAAGCTGATTAGAAGGTATGTAATGAGTGCAGATTTTTTGATTTTCAGCAAAAATTTCAGTGAAAACCTGGCATAGAAGTCCTTTGATTTTCAATTCGTAACAGTAAGGCTTCTGATCAAAAAGCTGTTCTATCTGATTCAGCTTTTCTAGCATTCGGCAGTGGCTAGGATTGTCGGGAGATAGAACAACACAGGGAATTGCTGAATTTTGGAGAAAAGGCCTAAAGCAATTTCTTTCTACGTCGCTTCCGAAATCACCGTACATAAAATCCGGGCGGACAAGAATAGTACTATATTTGGCTGGCTGGTTATCAGAGGAATGACAGCTGTGAGGAACATTCTGGTTTATTAAAAGTACCTCACCTGGCTTCAGATAGTAGCTTTTTTCATAAATCTGATAGATTGCTTTACCTTTTCTTGGCAGACTGATTTCCAGATCGCTATGCCAGTGAATGGGAACCGTTTTTCCTTCAAAATCCCAGAAATCATCATGGCTTACAGTCATTGGAAAGCTCTCTGTTCCATGTGTACAAAGTTCTCTTTGGGTATCATCTACCAGAAGTGTTCGTTTTGACATATACAATTCTCCAAAAGGTTTATATAAAATGGCGGGGCTGAATGCCTCACTATTAAAGTTATATCTATTATAGCGCCAGACGACATATGGCGCAAGGAGGTTTGCATGTCTCGTTCAAAAGAAATGGATCTGACCACAGGAAATCCTTTTTGGTCTTTGTTGAAATTTGCCATTCCCGTCATTCTGGGAAACCTGTTTCAGCTGTTTTATACTCTGGCAGATTCGGTGATCGTGGGAAAAACGCTTGGGGCGAATTCCCTTGCGGCGGTAGGTTCTACCAGTATTATTATCTATTTTGTATTCTGTTTTATCAATGGATTTACAGGCGGATTTGGTATCTGTCTGGGACAGCGTTGTGGGGCAAAGGATGAGAGGGGAATGCGAAAAAGCATTGCAGTTTCCACCATTTTAAGTATTGCCTTTACGGTGGTCCTCACCCTGGTCTGTTGTCTACTTGCGCACCAGATCCTTAGCTGGATGCAGATCCCGGAGGATATTTCAGGAGAAGCCTATGACTATATGTTTGTGGTGCTTCTTGGCACTGGAGCCACTGTTTTTTACAACATGATCTCCAACATGCTGCGCGCTCTTGGAGACAGTAAAACACCACTGTATTTCCTGGTATTTGCTTCTGTTTTGAATATTTTTCTGGACGTTTTATTTATTGTTCCACTGCATATGGGAGTGGCTGGTGCAGCGTGGGCGACTATCCTTTCCCAGTTCCTTTCTGCGGTGTTGTCACTGGTTGGGGGATTGAAAAATTTCCAGATCCTTCATCTTCACAGAGAGGATTTCCATGACCTGAAAGATGCGGCAATCCTTCATCTGAAAACCGGTTTCCCAATGGGACTCCAGATGTCTGTGATGTGTATCGGACAGCTGGCTATGCAGGCTGTGGTAAACTCTTTGGGAACAGCAGCTGTAGCCGGTTATACTGCTGCATCAAAAGCAGATCAGCTTTCCGTCCTTGTAAATAACGCCATGATGATTGCTATTTCCAACTATGTGGCACAGAATTTCGGAGCAGGAAAGAAGGACAGGATCCGTCAAGGCGTGCGGGCTTCCCTGATCCAGACAGAGGCTTTTAACTTGATCATGTGTGTGGGAATTTTGCTGCTTCGGCACCCGATCGTGCAGATGTTCCTTTCAGACCCAACAAAGGAAATTTATCATTATTCAGACATGTATCTGACTGTTGTAGCACCATTTTATTTCATTCTTGGCTTGCTTGCAGTCTACCGTACCACCATCCAGAGCATGCAAAATGGACGTGCTCCATTTGCAACCTGTATGATCGAACTGGTGATGAGAATCATTGCAACCGTAGGTCTTTCTGGAATTATTGGCTACACCGCCGTCTGCATCGCCAGCCCTCTGGCCTGGTTCGGCGCCTGCTCCCTGCTGATTCCCTGTTATTACAGGATGATGAAAAGCAGCGCAAAGACGGCTTAAATTGTGGCATCTATATTGACTTGAAAAAACAGATATTTCCCGGTATTATTATGGGGAATATCTGTTTTTTATGTAACGGAAAATTGTGAAGAAATGTACAAAATGGAGAAAAATATGTATCTATGGATTCTGGCAACGTTTGCTGCTTACTTTATAAAAGGACTATGTGGATTTGCCAACACCCTTGTGTTTACTTCCATCCTTAGCTTTGGCACCTCAAATGCCAATATATCACCAATAGAATTATTGATCGGATATCCCACAAACTTTATTTTAACCTGGAAAAACAGAAAAGAACTGGATCCTAAAGTTTATTTGCCCCTGGCTGGTTTAGTCCTTGCAGGCAGCATTCCAGGCGCATTATTTTTGAAAAATGTAGATGTTGGCTCTGCAAAAATATTGTTTGGAATCATAGTGATCCTTCTTGGAATAGAGATGCTTTTTCGAAAGAAAAGGCCCTCTGGAAATTCCAAAGGGGATAGTGCCAATCTGGAAAACACATCCAGAATAATGCTGGGAATGGTAGGTCTCCTTGCCGGAGTTCTATGTGGCCTTTTCGGCGTGGGAGCACTCTTGGCGGCCTATATCGACCGTGTCACAGAAGGCGGAAGCAGCTTCAAAGCCAACATCAGCGCTGTCTTTATAGCGGACAATACCTTCCGCATCATCCTCTACAGTGCCCTTCATCTGCTCACATTTAATACTCTAAGAAGCGCTCTGGCCCTCATTCCCATAGCTCTTCTTGGTCTATACGCCGGAATGAAAAGCAGCCAGATCGTAAACGAAACAGCAGTGCGGAAGCTCATGATCGTACTGCTGATTCTATCCGGAATTTTACTGATCGAGCAGAATGTTTAATAAAACGTAGATATCTATCTGGTGAAATGATATAATTAACATACTTGTATAGCACGTTATTATTTTGTGAGGAGCATGAAGGTGTAAGCGTTTGAAAAAAAGTGGGAGTGTGAGCGGATATGAAGCAGGTAATCAGTATTGGAAAACAGGATTTCGCGTCACTTAGAGATGAGAACTATTTTTTTATAGATAAATCCGATTTTATAAAAGAATGGTGGGAAGCGGGAGATGAAATTACTTTAATTACCAGACCAAGACGTTTTGGAAAAACCTTGAATATGAGTATGCTTAACTGCTTTTTTTCAAATAAATATGCCAATCGGGGAGAACTATTTAAGGGCCTATCTGTCTGGAAAGAAGGAAAATATCAAAGGATTCAAGGATGCTTTCCAGTAATTTTCCTAAGCTTTGCAGATGTGAAACAGACCAATTATCAGGATGCAGTCAGCAAGATCAAAAGGATTATTTTTACCACTTTTCAACAGTATAAAGAACTGTATACAACACAGAAATTGTCTGAACAACAGAGAAGACAGCTACTGAATGTGACTCCGGATATGGATGATGTAACAGCACAAAGTGCATTGCAGGAGCTTTCCTGTTATCTGCACCTTTATTATGGAAAGAAGGTTCTGATCCTTCTGGATGAGTACGATACTCCTATGCAGGAAGCATATATTCATGGATATTGGAATGAATTTACTGCATTTATCCGTGGGCTTTTTAATTCCACATTCAAAACAAACAGGCACCTGGAACGTGCGATTATGACAGGTATTACACGGGTCTCAAAGGAATCCATATTCTCAGATTTGAACAATCTGACTGTAATTACGACTACCTCGGAACGATACTCAGATTGCTTCGGATTTACGGAAAAAGAAGTTTTTCAGGCTCTGGAAATGTTTGAAATGGGGAATCAGAAGGAAAATGTAAAGACCTGGTATGACGGTTTTACATTTGGAAAACATAAGGATATTTACAATCCATGGTCGATTACAAATTTCTTAAAGGAAGGTCAGTTGCGGCCTTATTGGGCGTCTACCAGCTCAAATGGTCTTGTAAATAAAATGCTTCAAAGTGCATCGCCGGAAATAAAAACAGAGATGGAAACACTGCTGGAAGGAGGAACAATTACAGTTAATTTTGACGAGCAGATCGTATTTGAACAACTTGAAAAAGATGAAAATGCAATCTGGAGCCTGCTTTTGGCAAGTGGATATCTTAAGGTGAAAAAGGTGGAACATCGGGGACTTACGCTAGATCCATGGTATCATCTTTCTATTACCAATTTGGAAACAATTGGGATGTTTTCCAATATGTTTAAAGGATGGTTTCGTGTAAGTCAGTCGGAATATAATGGGTTTGTCAAGGCGTTGCTGCAAGGCGATGTAGAGGCTATGAATCACTATATGAATGAAGTTGCCCTTTCTACATTTAGCTATTTTGATACTGGAAAAAAATATTCAGATGAGCTGGCACCAGAGCGATTTTACCATGGCTTTGTATTGGGGCTTATGGTGGAACAGCGGGAGAATTATATTATTCGTTCCAACAGGGAAAGCGGCTTTGGACGATATGATATTATGCTGATTCCGCGCCCTAAAAAGACAGGCAGGCTGCCTGCTGTGGTTCTGGAATTCAAGGTCTATAATGAAAAAAAGGAAAAAAATCTGGAGGATACTGTAAAAGCAGCCTTGCAGCAGATTGAGGAGAAAAAATACGATGAGGAGCTTATAGAGCTAGGCTTTGAAAAAGAAGAGATTCATCATTACGGATTTGCATTTAAAGGGAAAGAAGTGCTCATAGGAGAGTAAATGTTCGAGTGATTTGAAATGCTGAAGTTTGAAAATAAACAGGAAGGGAGATTCGCCATGAAAAGAATTAAGCAGATCCAGTTTCATGCTGGGAGCCAGGAAGAGCTGCTGCCGGATTTTCTGGCGGATTTTCCAGGAATGTCTCCATGTGACGCCTATGCAGTACATTCAGAATTACCGGCTGCAGGTGGCATGCCAGATGCTGGCAGAAAGTGACGAGTCAGTCACAGAAATCAGCCATGCCTGCGGGTTAGGAAGCAGCAGCTATTTCGGAAAGGTATTTCGGGAGTACATGAAGTGTACACCGGGGGAATACAGGAAAAGGATTGAGTAATTGCAATGCGTCTGTTGCTCATGTGAAAATATCCACTGAAAGTTCAGCCCTGTTGCTATATGAGAGAATAACAAAATGGCGGAATTTTGCTATATAATGGCAGAAAAAATGTATTCCACAATGACAAAACACACTATAATAATACTCGGGAGGATGAATAACAGGGGACGCAGCTGTGCTGCATTTTCATCCTCCTTACCTCTCAGAACTGAATTTATTCATTAGAATAAGAAATATATAAAAGAATCCAGCAAATCATATCAAAGTGTATGATTCGCTGGATTTTTTTGATGAATTGGGTTATTGAACTGTATTTTTAGCAAGGCTGTGTCGGCAGATATACTGGAACACAATATAAAAGAGAATTCCCTTTGAAACACTGGAAAGTGTCAATGCCCACCAGATTCCATTCAGCCCAAGTGATGTACCAGATAAAATCAACGCCAGCGGAATACGCATAACAGTCAAAGTAATACTGATCACGCTGCAAAGCTGTGTCCGTCCAAGACCGGACAGTGCACCTACCGTCATCATTTCCACACTGAGCAGAATTTCGGAAAATCCGATGATCCGCAGGTAATCGATGGAAAGCCGAACCACCTCTTCTTCATGGAAGAATAGTACGGAAATAGGCCGTGGGAAAAATACAAAGGCAATGGTGATCAGGGCTGTCCAGCATACCAGAAGCCGTAGGGAAATATTGTATCCCTTTTTGATTCGGTCTGTTTTTCCAGCACCGTAATTTTGTCCCATAAACGCATTTAGGGCAGAGCCAAAACCGTCTGCTGTATTCCAGGAAAGGGATTCAATCTGTCCGCCCACACGCTGTACGGCGATTGCCCCGGCACCAAAGCCGGAGACCATTCTGGTCAGTATCATGGAGATGATACAGTAGATGATTCCCTGTAAGGCAGTTGGGATTCCGATACGGAACACACCTTTTACATAAGTGAAATCCGGCTTGGAAAGCAGGTGGATGTTTCGAAGCACATTAGATTCGCCATGGTCACGGATGATACCGGTAACAAGAATCAGCAGAACGATAATCTGTGCGGTGACAGTTGCCACTGCGGCTCCTACAACTTCCAGCCTAGGGAATGGTCCCACACCAAGGACCAGAAGAGGGTCAAGTATCATATTCAGCACCAGCCCAAAGAAGTTTGCCTTCAGCGGTGTTTTGGAATCCCCCTGTGCGGTGAAAAGTCCTGTCAGTACCTGTGAAAGGAAGGAAAATAGGATCAGGCCGCAGGTGATCCGCATGTAAATTCTGGCGCTTTCATAAGTTTCTGCATCTGTCAGTGTAAAGAATTGCAGCAGAGGACCAGTAAAGACTAGGCTGATCACAGTAACCAGAAGCGCAAAAAAGATGGTCAGCTGCAGGGCTACCTGCGCAAATCCTGCAGCAGATTTCCGGTCACCTTTTCCAACGGACTGGGCCATGTTTACCTGTCCGCCCATTCTTGCCAAAGAGGAAAAACCCTGGGACAGCCACACGTACATTCCTCCCACGCCTACACCAGCCACCGCTTTGGAACCAAGCATGCCGATCCATGCCATGTCCGTGATGTTATAAGCAGTAGACAGAAAAGAGGAAGCCATGATTGGCAGTGCCAATTCCGCCAAAGTCCTTAAAATGGGACCGGAGGTAAGATTTATTTGTTTGTTTTTCATGATTTGTCCTTAAAGTTTTCTTATATTTGTTTTGTGGAAAATCTTATCCAAGTGGGAAATAGGAAATATCATCTAAATTTTCCCAGTCGATCCGTTCATTCTTATAGAAGTATTCACGGTCATGTTCTCCGATTTCCCGTAATATCCGGCATGGATTACCTACGGCAACTACATTCTCCGGGATATCTTTTGTTACAACGCTTCCAGCACCGATGACCGAATTGTTTCCAATGGTTACGCCAGGTACGATTACAGTGCCTGCACCAATCCATACATTTTCACAGATGTGGACCGTCTTATTGTACTGCATGGCTTTTTCACGAAGACCAGGTTCGATTGGATGATTGGCAGTAGCAATGGTAACATTAGGTCCAAACATGACCTTGTCATCTACGTAAATGTCACCGTCATCCACCAGGGTAAGGTTGAAATTGGCATACACACTATTTCCGAAGTGTACATTTTTTCCGCCCCAGTTGGCGTGGAAAGGGAGCTCAATATAGCAATTCTCCCCACATTCCGCGAACATTTCCTTCATATACCGCTCTTTCTCCGCAAATTGGGAAGGCTTCAACTGGTTAAATTCCCACAACCGATCCATATACACAAACTGCTCATCCGCAAGCTCCGGAAGATTGGGATTATAGAGCAGTCCCTGCTTCATACGTTCCTTATGATTCATCTGATTTTCCTCCTGAAAATGAATGGTAAAGTGTTACTATTATAGCACAGGTTATGTTGCAAATGTGAAAAAAATATGAAATTATGTTGCATACCTTGACTTTTAAGAGAATGAATGTTATATTACAAATAGAACAAAGAAGCAAAAGCTGTTTCCCGGGGCTGTTCGGGAGATGGACAGCAGCATTCCCCGGAAGAGATTCCGGGGAATTTGTGTAGGTAGGAAACATAATTCAGATAAATATATTTCGCAATATGAGGAGTCAGAGGTGACCAGTATGGGAGCAAAAAGAGATTATTATGAAGTGCTGGGAATCAGTCGCAGCGCGGATAAAGATGCTATAAAGAAAGCCTATCGTAAGATGGCAAAGAAATACCATCCAGATTCCAATGCAGGAAATGCGGATGCAGAAGAGAAATTTAAGGAAGTCACAGAGGCCTATAATGTGCTCAGTGATCCTGAGAAGAAGAAACTATATGACCAGTTTGGTCACGCAGCATTTGAAGAAGGCGCTGGCGGTGCCGGATATGGTGCAGGCGGCTTTGGTGGCGCTGGTTTCGGTGGATTTGGAAACGGTCATAGCGGTGCTTACAGAAGTCCAGATGGCAGTTACCAGGAATTCCACTTTGAAGGCGGTGACATGGACGACATTCTGAAGAATCTGTTTGGCGGCGGATTCGGAGGTGGAAGTACTTCTGGAAAGACTGGTTCTGCACATGGATTTGGCGGAAGCGGTTTTAACAGAGCTGGATTTGACGATAGTTCTTTCGGAGGTTTTGGAAGCAGCTTCGGAAGTGGTTTCCATGATTCCGGCTTTGGTGGAAACAGCTACAGTAATGGCTATGGCAGCCACCAGCAGAAAGGCCAGGACCTGAACGCCGAAATTTCCATCAGCTTCAACGAGGCCGCATTCGGCTGCGACAAGCTGATCAACCTTTCCGGTGCAGACGGCAGCGGTAAACAGACTCTGAAAGTTCACATTCCTGCTGGAATTGACAATGGCAAGAGCATCCGTCTGAGAGGCAAAGGCAATCCGGGCTACGGCGGCGCTCCGGCAGGAGACCTTCTCCTGAAAGTTCACGTAGGCGAGCGCCCTGGTTTTGAACGAAAAGGTAACGACGTTTATACCACCGTAAATGTGCCATTTGTCACAGCTGCCCTTGGCGGCGAAGCCAGAGTCCAGACACTGAACGGTCAGGTAATGTGCCGCATCCCGGAAGGCACCCAGTCCGGCAGCAAGATCCGTCTGAAAGGCAAAGGCATTCAGGCAATGGGTAAAACTGGCGTCTACGGTGATCTGTACGTAACCGTCCAGGTTCAGGTACCACGAAATCTAAGCGAGGAATCCAAGCGGAAACTCCGCGAATTTGACACCAGCACCAGGATGTCCGGTGCGAGAAATTCACGCACAGCATAGAAATAAATTTACTGTTTATGGATTTTAGGAATAGCTTACACGCATAGAAAAAAGTACTGTTTAATGGACTTTGCAAATGCGTATAAGCTATTTTCTTTTATTAGCGACTTTTTAGCATTTTTCTGGTAAAATATAACGCACAGAAAGAAAAGGAGAAAAACGATATTTATGCAGATCAGACTATCCGATCATTTTACTTACAAACGCCTGCTGCGTTTCACCTTACCTTCGGTGGTTACCATGATAATCGCTTCTATTTATAGTGTAGTGGACGGTTTATTCGTGTCCAACCTGGTAGGGGCCATGGCGCTTTCTGCGATCAACATTGCATTTCCGGTGACTATGATTATTGGTGCAGTTGGTTTTATGCTTGGTACCGGCGGCAGTGCACTGGTGGCGAAGACCTTGGGCGAGGGCAAAAAGGAACTGGCGAACCAATATTTTTCCATGCTGATCTACAGCATGATCCTAATTGGCGGGATTTTGACCGCGCTGTCACTTATTTTTGTGCGTCCGATCATGCGGCTTGCTGGAGCCAGTGATCTTCTCATGGAGGACTGTGTCATTTATGGGGCAATCCTTCTGGCTGGCAGTGTCCCATTTATGCTGCAGGTCAGCTTTCAGAATTTCTTTGTGGTAAATGAAAAGCCAACCCTGGGATTGGTACTTTCCATTGCCTCTGGTGTGACAAATATGGCACTGGATTACGTGTTTATTGCAGTATTGAAAATGGGTGTTGCAGGAGCAGCTCTGGCAACGGTTATGGGATATGTTGTTGGCGGCGGGATCCCACTTATTTATTTTGCAAAAAAGAGAGAACATGGTCTTCAGCTTGTGAAAACAAAATTTTATGGAAAACAGCTTCTTCAGGCTGCTTCCAATGGTTCTTCCGAGCTGATGAGTAATATTTCTGCATCCTTGATCGGTATTTTATATAACATTCAGCTGATGAAAGTAATCGGCGAAATGGGCGTAGCGGCTTATTCTGTTATGATGTATGTAGACTTTGTATTTCTGGCGGCGTTTCTTGGATTTTCTTCTGGAAGTGCCCCTGTTGTAAGCTACCAGTATGGCGCTGGAAATCATGCAGAGCTGAAAAGTGTGTTCCGCAAAAGCGTGATGATCATTGGAATTACGTCCATTGTGATGGTGACTGTTTCAGAGGCCGTAAGTCATCCGCTGTCTGCTATTTTCGTAGGGTATGACAAAGAACTGCTGGACATGACGGTTCATGGATTCCGGATTTTTGCAGTGGGATATCTGCTGAGCGGAATTAATATTTATGCCTCTTCTTTTTTCACCGCGCTGTGCAATGGACCGCTTTCCGCCTTTTTATCTTTCACAAGAACACTGCTTTTCCGGGGCGGAATGGTTATTCTGCTTCCCATGCTCCTGGGGTTTGATGGAATCTGGGGAGCCATTGTAGTGGCAGAGGGATTGGGACTGATCTGCTCTGTGACCTGTCTGGTAAAGAACCGGAAGAAATATCATTATTAAAAAAGCTGTGGTTATAAAAAACACCTTATAGTGCTCCTGAAAATATTTCATTCCCTATGCCCCTGATTCATTCCCTGTATCCTAAAAAGGATTATTTTTATGTTATAGTTGGGATAACGAAAACACAGGCGAAAAGGAGGCATTATATGAAGAGAAAACTTGCACTTGTATTAGTCAGTTCTTTGCTGGCGGTATCATTTATTCCGGCGAGCGTATTTGCAGAGGAAACAGAGGTTTCAGATGCTTTGACAGCAGATAAGAAACCAGCAACTACTATAACGAGGCAGATCAATGAAAATGTTTATCAGGTACTGGACTTTGACGATAAGCAGGAAGAGGAATTTGCGTCCAGAGGATTTATTACCGCTCCGGAATCCTTGGTGATCGAGGACGCTAATGGCAACGTTTGTTGGGATATGGATAATTATGCATTTGTGAAGGATACTGAGGCTCCGGATACAGCGAATCCCAGTCTTTGGCGGAATACACAGCTGAATGCGAAATACGGGCTTTTTCAGGTATCGGATGATATCTATCAGGTAAGAGGCTATGATATTTCCAATATGACATTTGTGCGTACTGATAATGGATGGATCATTCTGGACTGTCTTGCAACAACCCAGACAGCGAAAGCAGCACTTGAATTATTTAAGTCTGAGATGGGAGATGTCCATATTGTTGCAGTGATCATCAGCCATGCGCATGTAGATCATTATGGCGGCATTGAAGGAATCCTTACTGCGGAGGAGCTGGCAGATCCTTCCCTTTCCCTGGAAGAACAGATCGCATCTGGAAAAACTGCAATTATTGTACCAGACGGATTTGAAAATGCAGTTATGTCAGAGAATGTGTTTGTGGGAACTGCAATGAAGCGCCGTTCTCTGTATCAATATGCAACAGCCATGAAGGCCGGAGAGCAGGGGCGTCTTTCTGTAGGCATCGGCCTTGCTGTATCCCAGAACGGAGTGGGCTATCTTCCTCCTACTTTTAATGTTACAGAAGAGATTTATGAAACTACAATTGATGGTGTAAAAGCTGTTTTCCAGCTTACCCCGGATACAGAATCTCCTGCTGAGATGAATACATATTTCCCAGACAAAAAAGCACTCTGGATGGCAGAAAACTGTACAGGGACCATGCACAATCTTTATACCTTAAGAGGCGCCCAGGTACGCGATGCAAATAGCTGGGCACGTTATATTACAGAAGCACAGAACCTTTTTGGAAAGGATGCGGAAATTGTTTTCCAGTCTCATAACTGGCCGCACTGGGGCAACGATGTGATCCAGGAATACCTGACAAATACAGCAGCAGTATACAAATTTATGCACGACCAGACACTGCTGTATATTAACCAGGGTTATACATCCACTGAAATTGCAAACATGATCGAGCTTCCAGAAGCATTGAATAAAGTATGGTATACCCGCCAGTATTATGGAACCCTGAAACATAATGTAAAGGCTGTTTATCAGAAATATATGGGCTGGTATGATGCAAATCCGGTACATCTGGACGAGCTGGAACCCACTGAATATGCGAAAAAGCTGGTAGAGTATCTTGGAGATACAGATAAGGTTCTGGAACTGGCAAAAGCGGATTATGAAAAAGGAGATTATCAGTGGGTTGCTCAGATTACAAATACATTAGTATATGCAGACCCAGAGAATCAGCAGGCGAGATATCTTTGCGCAGATGCGTTGGAGCAGCTTGGCTACCAGTCTGAATCAGGTGCGTGGAGAAACGCATATCTGGTAGCTGCCTTCGAGCTTCGGAATGGTACGGACATGTATCCTGCAAGTACAACCACCGGAGTTGGCAGCACAGCCCAGAAGATGGATACCCAGACAACACTTGATTATATGGGAATTATGCTTGACAGCACGAAACTGGCAGACAAGTCCTTTTCTATCAATCTCCAGGTTACAGACGACCAGAATTACCTTCTGAAAGTACATCATGGAGTACTTCTGTATTATCCGGGTGAACAGGATGATGCCGCAGAGCTGACAATCAAAACAAAGAAGACAGGTATTCTTGCAATTGCAGCATGCAATGAGGATGGAATAAGCAAATTGGTTGAATCTGTAGAAGGGGATCAGGAACTTTACAGGCAGTTCTGTGAGAGCATGACTCCTTTAAGTTTATATTTCAATATTATCGAGCCATAATACTACAGGGCTGTCATACACTGGCAGCCCTTTTTTAACAATATGGGGGTGAACGATGAAAACGGTTATATTATATGGAGATCAGAAGAATCTTGGATTGTTTCAACAGGAATTGGAAGAATATTCCATATTGTACCTTTCCGATCAGGATGAACTGATCCACACTCTGATGAAGAAATGTCCTGCCGCTGTTTTGGTAATTATGGAAAAGGCAGCAGGAATGGAGGGGGTAATTGCAATACGAAAAATATATCCGGATATCCCGGTTGTATGGTTCTCAAATGATGAAGGTTTTGCAGCGCAGGCCTTTCGGCTGAATGTAGACTACTTTGCACTTATGCCTGTGAGTAAAGAAAAAATTAATACCGCACTGAAAAAATGTAGATTCACAGTATAGATAATTCGTTGAAAAATATAGAAGTCCGGCTATAATAAAGATAAGAATAGAAAGCGAGAAGAAAAGAAATGGAAAATAGTATCAAAATTGCAGTTTGCGATGATGTGAAAACAGACAGGGAAAAGATCATATCACTGCTTTCTTCTTATCTGGATCAGAATAATCTTTATGCAGAAATTGATGAATTTGAATCAGGAGAAGCATTTCTGCAATCTGATATTGTATGTTATAGACTTGCATTTATGGATATTTTTATGGGGAATCTGAACGGAATGGAGACTGCCAAAAAGATTATCCAGATGAATGATAAAATTCAGATTGTTTTTGCAAGCACCAGTATTGACTTTGCAGCAGAAGCATTTAATATTGATGCACTTCATTATATGGTAAAACCAATTGAGAAAGCACAGATCTATCATATCCTGGATAAATTTTTTGAAAATTATTATTTAATAAGAACGGTAGAAGTAAAAGTTGGAAGATTAAAAGAAAGTATATATCTATCTGACATTTTATACATAGAAGCGAAAGGAAAGAAAACCCTGATCCATTTGAAATCTGATATTCTGGAAGCATCACAGTCATTAGCGGAAATGGCTCAGATATTACCAGAAGGTGATTTTTGTATGCCAATAAGGTGGGCCCTGGTTTCTATGAGAGAGATCGTGTCTATATCTTCAGAAAAATTAAAGCTGACTGACCAGACGGAACTTCCGGTCAGTCATGGAAAAAGAGACGAAGTAAAAAAGGCATTTGCGGATTTTCGATGGGCAGATATGCGAAAAAGGATGAGAGGAAGATAAAGAATGAAAATAATTTTGGGCTTGTGCTGTGTACTGATGCATCTTCCAACTTTGCTTCTTAGATATGTACCATTTAAAGAAAAAGTATCAAAAAAAGAAAAGAAATCCCTGATGTTCTGGTATGGGGCTGGTATGATCCTGGATTTTGTTTTGTGCCTTTGGATCATAGAAAATGGCAGGATGACAATTACATTTTATAAATTTAATATATTATTCTATTGTGTGATTATGGGCATTGTCAATATTCTGGTAATAAAAGGTTATATAAAAGTGCATCTGTTTTGTTTTGGACTTACCGCATTAATCGTCTGGATCACTTTTGCTGTTGCAGTTTTTATAACAGATAAAATAGGTTATAATATGCTGGAGTACGGAATGATTATGGAAACTGTCATTGGTTTTGCTTTATTTTCAATCGGTTATTACTGGTACCGCAGCTTAATGCGCCGGACAATCACCCCATTTCTGAATATAGAGTGCAGAGATTACTGGAACAACATCTGGTTTATTCCTATGGCTATGTTTTTCAGCGGCCTTTTTTCCCATGGATTGGAAGAATATACAGCTACAGTGAATCAGCTGGTCTGCAGGCTTCTGGTTGGTGTGGCTACCATAATTCTTTGTCACAGAGTTGCACAGGATTATGGAAATATGCAGGAAAAAAATCAGATGAATAAGCAGATTGAAATGCAGAAAGGGTATTATAAATCACTTACCGAATCAGTGGAAATGGAGCGCGAGGTACGGCATAACTTTAAGCACCAGCTGACGGCCTTGAAGGGATTCATGGATACAGGAAACCGCGAGGAATTGCAGAAATACTGCGAAATATTACAAAATGCACTTTTAAATGTGGGGGAGGTTCCGTATACGGGAAACGCTGCCGCAGACAGTGTTTTATATCATTATGCCTGCGTAGCAAAGGAAAAGAAAATATCTTTCAAAGTGTGTGGGAAACTGGATAACTTGTCCATATCCGATACGGATCTGTGCTGCCTTTTGGGAAATGCACTTGATAATGCGGTTACAGCGTGTGATACATGTGACAAAGAGCGGTATATCACGATCCTGTCGGAAAGAGAACAGAATATACTGCTGCTTACAATAGATAATTCTTTTGACGGAATTGTTTTAAAAAAAGAGAATAAGATTTTATCCCGGAAAAGGGAAAACGAAGAAGGGATCGGTATTCGGTCTATGAGACAGATCTGTGAAAAATATGATGGAATAAGTAGGTTTGAAGCTGATGGAAAGAAGTTTGAGGCGAGTTTTATGCTGCATATATAAGAGAAAATTTATAGTTAAGGAAAGTAAAAGGGGCTCTTTATTAAAGGATATATTCGAAGCATGCAATGACCTGTTCCTAAAGATTACAGTAATGCTGCGATTATTGTGAACATGGATGCCTGCGAGAATAAGCTTGGCATATCAAAGAAAATCTATTATAGTTTTATAACATGAATGTCACCAGCGAACCATAAAGAAAAAGTACCATGTTTCTTGAAAAAGTGATATTGATTTTCCATTATGATCTGTGGCATGATACAAGCATGTATGTTAAACTGTGACAAGTGTAACAATACGTGTTAATGAATGTAAATAAATTCAATGTCCTATTTAATGGACTTTGAATCTGCTGTTTCCAGTGAACAGCAACAGTTTGAAACTGCTGCAAATAGTAATGTCTGCTATTTGGAGTTCAGAACAGGGAGGAAAACATGGGAAATCAAAGAGAATGTGGTGTGCTGCTTCCAATCAGCAGTCTGCCGTCAAAATATGGAATTGGCTGCTTTTCAAAAAGCGCTTATGAGTTTGTAGATCAGTTAAAGGCAGCAGGACAGGGCTGCTGGCAGATCCTGCCTCTTGGACCAACCAGCTACGGCGATTCACCGTACCAGTCTTTTTCCACTTTTGCGGGAAATCCTTATTTTATCAGTTTGGAAGATCTGATTGAAGAGGGTGTGCTTACAGAAAAAGAGTGTGATGCTGTAGATTTTGGCTCCAGAGAAGATGACGTTGATTATGAAAAAATTTACAAAGGACGTTATAAACTTCTTCGCAAAGCCTATGAAAGAAGTGATATTTCCAAAAATCCGGATTTTGTGAGATTCCAGCAGGAGCAGGCGCACTGGCTTGGAGATTATGCACTTTTTATGGCTGTTAAGGATCGCTTCGGCGGAATTCCGTGGACAGAATGGGCGGAGGACATTCGTCTTCGCTGGAACAATGCCCTGGATTATTACAGAAGGGAACTGTATTTTGAAATTGAATTTCAGGAGTACATGCAGTTTAAATTCTATGAGCAGTGGGCGAAACTGAAAGCATATGCAAACAGAAGGGGAATCCGTATTATTGGGGATATCCCGATCTATGTTGCCATGGACAGCGCTGATACCTGGGCAAATCCAGGGCTTTTCAAACTGGATGAGAACAACGAGCCTACACAGGTGGCTGGATGCCCACCAGATGGATTTTCCGCTACCGGTCAGCTTTGGGGAAATCCGCTGTACAGATGGGATGTTCATAAGAGTACAGGATTTGAGTGGTGGATCAAACGTCTGGCTCATTGCTTTAATATGTATGATGTTGTCCGCATTGACCATTTCCGTGGATTTGATGAATATTATGCAATTCCGTATGGAGATAAAGACGCGAAGCGTGGATGGTGGGAAAAAGGACCGGGAATGGATCTTTTCCGCACAGTGGCACAGAGACTGGGACATAAGGACATTATTGCAGAGGACCTTGGTTTCATGACGGACTCTGTGAAGCGTCTTGTGGAGGAGAGCGGTTACCCTAATATGAAGGTTATTGAGTTTGCCTTTGATGAGCGTGATACTGGAAATGCCAGTGATTATCTGCCGCATAACTATACCAGCAATTGTGTGGTTTATACAGGAACCCACGATAATGAGACGCTGCTTGGCTGGTATGCGGATATTACTCCTGAGGAGCGTCACATGGTCCGTGAATATCTGTGGAATTTTCATGATGATGAGAAAGGCATCTGTCGAAATATGATCCGTCTTGTTATGGGAAGTGTGGCTGGAAGATGTATCATTCCTATTCAGGATTATCTTCAGCTTGATAATTCAGCCCGTATCAATCAGCCGTCCACTTTGGGAACCAACTGGAAATGGCGTCTGAAAGAGGGACAGTTTAGCAAGGAATTGCAGAAAGAAATGCTGATCCTGGCGACCAGATTCGGAAGAAGAAACTGGACACCAGATCCAGTAGAAGAGAAATAGTTGCATAAAAAGTGAGAATAGAGTAAGATTGAGGGCAAATAGTTTTGCCCTCAATTTTGCTATATGGAGAGCGAAAATAGTTCATATTTTATAAAAAAGATATGAGGAGGAAACCAAGTTGGAAATTGAGAGAAAGTTTCTTGTTAAGAAAGAGAATCTTCCAGAGAATCTGGAGCAGTATCCAAGTAAGGTAATTGAGCAGGGATATCTGTGCACAGAGCCGGTAGTGCGGATCCGCAAGTCAAACGACAATTATTATCTGACTTATAAGTCAAAGGGACTGCTAGCAAGAGAGGAATATAATCTGCCGCTGACAAAGGAAGCCTATGAGCACTTAAAGCCAAAAGCAGATGGAATCGTGATCTCCAAGGTTCGCTATGTGATCCCCGAAAAAGACGGCTTATCCATTGAATTGGACGTGTTCAAAGCCCCCTATGAAGGTCTTCTCCTGGCAGAAGTAGAATTCCCTACCGAAGAAGCCGCCCACGCCTACCAGCCGCCAAAGTGGTTCGGGGAGGATGTGACGTATTCTACGGAGTACCATAACAGTACGTTAAGTAAGGGGAAAAATAGATAAGATTTTTATTTTATAATGAGCCTTAACTAAACAACGGTCTACATGAGAGGAGCAGAAGATATGAAAATTGGATTTATCGGATGTGGAAATATGGGTTCTGCAATGATCGGTGGAATCCTGAAAAAAGGTGTATTTAAGAAAAATGAGATTATTGTTTCAAATCTTACAGAAGAGGGAAGTCGAAGAAGCAAGGAAAAACTTGGGGTTGTCACCACTCTGGATAATTGTGAGGTTGTGAAAAATGCAAATATTGTTATATTAGCTGTGAAACCTCAGTTTTACGAAGAAGTAATTAATGAGGTAAAAGATTACCTGACACCAGAGCATATGATCGTAGGTATTGCCCCTGGCAAAACACTTGCATGGCTGGAAGAAAAGTGCGGTCAGCCGCTGAAAGTAGTACGCCTTATGCCAAACACTCCGGCTCAGGTAGGCGAGGGTATGACTGGTGCATGCGTCAACGAACGTGTTACTAAGGAAGATCTGGATCAGATCCTTACCATCACAAACAGTTTCGGACGTACAGAGGTAGTACCGGAAAGAATGATGGATGCAGTTGGTGCAGTCAGCGGATGCTCTCCGGCTTATGTGTTTATGTTTATTGAAGCAATGGCAGACGCAGCAGTAGCCCAGGGAATGCAAAGAAAGCAGGCGTATCAGTTTGCAGCACAGTCTGTGCTTGGAAGTGCCAAGATGGTTCTGGAAACAGGCATGCATCCAGGTGAACTGAAGGATATGGTATGCTCTCCGGCTGGAACAACTATCGAAGGCGTCCGCATTCTGGAACAAAATGGCTTCCGTAGTGCAGTGTTTGAAGCACTGCAGGGCGCTGCTGATAAGGGTAAGAAAATGTAAATATTGTTATTAAAAATTAACTAGGAGGTTCTTAATATGAGCAAAAAAGTATATATCTTCCTCGCCGATGGTTTCGAAGACATCGAAGGCTTAACCGTAGTTGACCTTATGCGAAGAGCAGGGATCACCATCACAACGGTTTCTATTAAAAACACCAAACAGATCACCACATCCCACGGAATCACCATGCTGACCGATACCACCTTCCATGAGACTGATTTCTCTGACGCAGATATGCTGGTGCTTCCAGGCGGACAGCCAGGAACTACCCATCTTGGCGCATTCGAGCCGCTGACCGGTCTGGTTAAAAACTTCTATAATAATGGAGGCAAGATCGCTGCCATCTGTGCGGCTCCGACTGTCTTTGCAGAAATTGGACTTTTACATGGAAAGAAAGCAACTGCATACCCGGCTTGCATGGAGGGGCTTGGGGACGCAGTAAAATCCGAAGAGAACGTTGTAATTGACGGAAATATCACCACCAGCAGGGGACTTGGAACAGCAGTAGACTTTGCCCTTTCCCTGATCGCCCAGCTTCTTGGACAGGAAAAAGCAGACCAGATTGCAGAATCCGTAGTTTATAAGTAGGAAATATTATAAAAATCCCTGATTTTTTAAGGAATAACAGGGAAAACCATAAAAAAACACTGGCGTTTTTAATTTGGTTGTGCTATACTTCTACAATGACTGTAATAATAGGGGGAAACCCTGCGCATTTATAACCGCAGAAGGATCGCAGTGACAGGAACCTGTTTCGGACTTTCCGGTTATCATCTGCGGTATCATTATTAAGAAATGGACAATGTCAATGCATTGGACCTGACATTTTACCTGAGAATATTAAGGAGGAACACGAAAATGAGTTTACAGGTGGAGAAATTAGAGAAAAACATGGCGAAACTTACCATCGAAGTTTCCGCTGAAGATTTAGACAAGGCAATGGAGAAAGCTTATCAGAAACAGAAAAGCAGAATCAGCCTTCCAGGATTCCGTAAAGGAAAAGCTCCTAGAAAAATGATCGAGAGCATGTATGGCAAGGGCGTATTCATGGAAGACGCTGTTAACTCTCTCGTACCACAGGAGTACACAAAAGCACTTGGCGAGTGCGATCTTGAGATCGTTTCCCAGCCAGAGATCAACGTTACACAGATGGAGCCAGGAAAAGCTCTTATCTTCACAGCAGATGTAGCTGTGAAACCAGAGGTTACTCTTGGAGATTACAAGGGAGTAGAGGTTCCGAAGTCTGAGATCGTTGTAACAGACGAGGAAGTTGACGCTGAAGTTAAGAAAGAGCAGGAGAAGAACGCAAGAACAGTTGCAGTTGAGGATCGTGCAGCAGCAAACGGCGATATCACAACAATCGACTTCGAGGGATTTGTTGACGGTGTTGCATTTGACGGCGGTAAAGGATCTGACTACGCACTGACACTTGGTTCCGGTACATTTATCCCAGGATTCGAGGATCAGCTTGTTGGAGCAAACGCTGGTGACCACGTAGAAGTTAAGGTTACTTTCCCAGAGGAATATCAGGCAAAAGAGCTTGCTGGCAAAGAAGCTGTATTCCAGTGTGACGTTAAGAAGATCGAGACCAAAGAGGTTCCGGAGCTTGACGACGAGTTCGCTAAAGACGTATCTGAGTTTGATACTCTTGCTGAGTACAAAGAAGACGTTAAGAAGAACCTGACAGAGAAGAAAGAAAAAGAAGCAAGAACTGCAAAAGAAAATGCAGCAGTAGATAAAGCAATCGAGAATGCACAGATGGATATTCCGGAGCTTATGACTAAGACAGAGTGCCGTCAGATGATGGATGACTTCTCCAGAAGAATGCAGCAGCAGGGATTATCCATGGAGCAGTACTTCCAGTTCACAGGCCAGAGCATGGACAAGATGATGGAAGACATGAAACCACAGGCACTTAAGAGAATCCAGACAAGACTGGTTCTTGAGAAAGTTGCTGAGGTTGAGAACATCCAGCCATCCGAAGAAGAGATCACAGAAGAGATCCAGAAGATGGCAGACGCTTACAAGATGGAAGCTGACAAGATCAGAGAAGCTATCGGTGAGAGCGGACTTGAGCAGATGAAGAAAGATATGGCTGTTCAGAAAGCTGTTACTGTTATCGCTGATGCAGCTGTTGAAGTTGAGAAAGCAGCAGACGCTGAGTAATCTGTAAGCAGATAACTATATATCCCAAAGATGGGATAAAATTATTTCGTTATTTAAGCGTTCCTTATGGCGGCGTATGCTGCACGCCAGGGAGCGCTTGGCTAATAAGAAAAGAGGGAATATATGAGTTTAGTGCCTTATGTCATTGAGCAGACAAGCAGAGGGGAGAGAAGTTACGACATCTATTCAAGGCTTCTGAAGGACAGAATCATTTTCCTGGGAGAAGAAGTAAACGATGTAAGTGCCAGCCTGGTAGTTGCAGAGCTGCTTTTTCTGGAAGCAGAAGATCCTGGAAAGGATATCCAGCTTTATATCAACAGCCCGGGTGGTTCCGTGACAGCTGGTATGGCAATTTATGATACCATGCAGTATATCAAGTGCGACGTTTCCACTATTTGTCTGGGAATGGCTGCCAGCATGGGAGCGTTCCTTCTTGCTGGTGGTACAAAGGGTAAGAGATTTGCACTGCCGAATTCTACGATCATGATCCATCAGCCATCTGGCGGAGCCCAGGGACAGGCTACAGAGATCCAGATCGTGGCAGATCACATTGCCAAGACAAAGAGAACATTAAATGAAATTCTGGCTGCAAACACTGGACAGCCTCTGGAGGTTGTAGAGAAGGATACAGACCGTGACAATTACATGTCCGCTGAAGAAGCTTTAGCTTATGGTCTGATCGATGGTGTTGTAACCCACAAGTAAAACGTGACAGAACACCGAAAACGTGTTTTGCCCGCCTAAACTGAAAACAAAAGAAATCCCCCTGGAGCTTTTAGAGGCTCTAACAGCCGGAGTTTTCTTTTGCATGCTACTGTAAGAAAAGACTCCTGAATTAACAGGAGTCTTATCTTGTAAAATGGGATAATTTTGCAAAATAGGTATATTTTACAGAATAATTCCAAATTTTAAGAAATAAAGAAATCTTTTTTCAGAATAGCTCTGAAGAAAAAGGCTTTATTTGAAAGAAAGGAAAAGTTAAAGATTCATGGCTGAGAAGATAAGAGAAGGAAAAGTAAGATGTTCCTTTTGCCAGAAAACCGAGGATCAGGTCCGCAAATTGATCGCTGGACCAGATGGAGCCTACATCTGTGATGAGTGTGTAGGAATCTGCTCGGAGATCATGGAAGAAGAGTTTGGAGGATACGACCAGGAAGATATTCTTGGATCTGAGATCAATCTGATGAAACCAGAGGAAATCCATGCAATTCTGGACGACTATGTAATCGGACAGGATGAGGCCAAGAAAGCACTTTCCGTCGCTGTATACAATCATTATAAACGTGTTACTGCTTCCAAGAATCTGGATGTAGAGCTTCAGAAGAGCAACATCCTTATGCTTGGACCAACTGGTTCCGGTAAGACACTTCTTGCCCAGACACTGGCAAGACTTCTGAATGTGCCTTTTGCCATTGCTGATGCAACCACACTGACAGAAGCCGGATATGTAGGTGAGGATGTGGAGAACATTCTTCTGAAGATCATCCAGGCAGCGGACTATGATATTGACAGAGCACAGTACGGAATTATTTATATAGATGAGATCGACAAGATCACACGTAAATCCGAGAATGTTTCCATCACCCGTGATGTATCCGGTGAGGGTGTACAGCAGGCACTTCTGAAAATACTGGAAGGTACTGTTGCAAGTGTTCCGCCGCAGGGTGGAAGAAAGCATCCACATCAGGAATTTATCCAGATTGACACTACAAACATACTGTTTATCTGCGGTGGTGCTTTTGATGGCCTAGAGAAGATCATCGAAGGCAGACAGGACACCAAGGCAATCGGTTTTGGTGCTGAGGTTACTTCCAAAGAGGAGCAGAACGTTGGCGATCTGTTTAAACAGGTAATGCCAGAGGATCTGATCCGTTACGGCCTGATCCCGGAGTTTGTAGGACGTGTGCCTGTAGTAGTAACTCTGGACGGACTTGATGAGAACGCACTTCTTCGTATCCTTCAGGAGCCGAAGAACGCACTGACCAAGCAGTACCACAAGCTGTTTGAGCTTGATGGGGTAGAGCTTGACTTCGAGGATGAGGCACTTCGTGTTATGGCGAGAAAGTCCATGGAGCGTAAAACCGGTGCCAGAGGACTTCGTGCGATCATGGAGAGCACCCTTATGGATCTGATGTACAAGACTCCATCCGATGACACCATTCGTAAATGCATTATTACAAAAGAAGCTGTAGAAGGAACCGGTGAACCGGAAATTGTTCACGGGGAAGCTCCTGCGCAGCCGGTAAGTCCGGCGAACACAGGCAGAAGAAGCCAGCATGCGCGCAAGAAGGGCACTCCTGAAACAGCCTGATGAAAGGGATTTGACCACAGATGAGTGAGCCGATCAATGTACTTCCTGCCCTTGCCCTTCGGGGAACCACCATTCTCCCGGGAATGATCATCCATTTTGATGTAAGCCGGGAGCGTTCCAAGAAGGCAATCGAAGCGGCCATGCTTCAGGATCAGAAGATCTTTCTGGTAACACAGAAGGATCCACAGATTGAAGATCCTGGCTTTGTGCAGCTTTTTCAGGTGGGAACAATTGCATATATCAAGCAGGTTGTGAAGCTTCCTGACAACCTGCTCCGTGTTCTTGTGGAAGGAAAGAGAAGAGCAGAACTTCTTGGACTGGAACAGGAGACACCATATTTAAGAGCAGAGACTGTTCTGGTTAACGAGGAAGAAGAGGAACTGCCTCAGGCAATGCTGGAGGCCATGTACAGAAGTATCAAGGAGCTTTTCCATACTTATTGCGCCAAGGGCGGTAAGATTGGGAAGGAACTGGCAGACCAGATCATGAATATCGAGAAAGCACCTGAGCTGATCGACCAGATCGCCATCAATCTGCCCCTTTCCTGGCAGAGTAAGCAGAAGCTTCTGGAAGCTGCCAGGCTGACTGACCGGTATGAGCTTCTGGGTGCGATCCTCAGCAACGAGATCAATGTGCTGGACATCAGTCACGATCTTCAGCAGAAGCTGAAGAAACGTGTGGACAAGAACCAGCGTGAATATATTCTGAGAGAGCAGCTGAAGCTGATCCGTGAGGAGCTTGGCGAGGACAATACAGCTGACGAGGCTGAAGAATTCCGAAGAAAAGCCAAGGAGCTTACCGCTTCCCAGGAAGTGAAAGACCGTATTTTCAAGGAAATTGGCCGGTTTAAGATTACCAATACCAATGCAGCTGAGAGCAGCATTTTGCGCGGCTATATTGAGACACTTCTTTCCCTTCCATGGGATAAGTGCTCGGAGGATTCCGAGGATCTGAAGGCTGCATGGAAGATCCTGGAAGAAGGCCATTATGGCCTGAAGGATGTAAAAGAGCGGATCATGGAATTCCTGTCTGTACGTAAGCTGACGCATAAGGGAAAATCCCCGATCCTTTGTCTGGTAGGACCTCCAGGAACAGGAAAAACCTCCATTGCCAAATCCGTTGCAGAAGCAACTGGCAAGCGCTATGTGCGTATCTGCCTTGGCGGTGTGAGAGATGAGGCTGAGATCCGCGGCCACAGAAAGACTTATGTAGGTGCTATGCCGGGAAGGATCACCGTTGCCCTTCAGCAGGCAAAGGTGGCCAACCCGCTGATGCTTCTGGACGAGATTGACAAGACCAGCAGCGACTATAAGGGAGATACTGCCTCCGCGCTTCTGGAAGTGCTGGATCCGGAGCAGAACAGCCATTTCAATGACCACTATGTAGAGCTTCCCCAGGATCTTTCGGAGGTATTATTTATTGCAACAGCCAATGATATCCAGGGGATTCCGAGACCGCTTCTTGACCGAATGGAGGTCATTGAGATCAGTGGTTATACAGAGAATGAGAAGGAGCACATTGCCAAGGAACATCTGATTCCTAAGCAGATGGAAGCCAATGGAATTGAGAAAGGCAGACTTTCCATCCAGAGCGGCGCCCTTCGCAAGATCATCAACAATTATACCAAGGAAGCCGGTGTCCGTAATCTGGAGCGTCTCATCGGTCAGATCTGCCGTAAGACAGCACGTCTGATCATGGAAGACGGCAAAGAGAAGGTAACAGTCACAGGAAAGAACCTTGAGAGCTTCCTGGGACAGGAGAAATACAATTACCTGATGGCAAATAAAAAGGACGAGGTTGGGATTGCAAGAGGCCTTGCCTGGACACAGGTGGGCGGTGATACCCTTCAGATCGAAGTAAATATTATGCCGGGTAAAGGGGAATTTGTACTTACCGGACAGCTTGGGGATGTGATGAAGGAGTCTGCCACAGCAGGCATCAGCTACATCCGTTCTGTAGCGGCTAAATATGGAATCGACCAGGAATTTTTCCAGGAAAATGACATTCATGTACATATTCCGGAAGGGGCAGTGCCAAAGGACGGCCCATCAGCCGGAATTACCATGGCAACCGCAATGCTTTCTGCCATTATTGATAAACCGGTAAGAGCAGACCTGGCCATGACTGGTGAGATCACCTTAAGAGGCCGTGTGCTTCCGATCGGTGGACTGAAGGAGAAGCTTCTTGCAGCCAAGTACGCCAAGATCAAAGAAGTACTGGTGCCAAAGTCCAATAAACCGGACATAAAAGAACTGGATGAAGAAATCACAGACGGACTGAAGATCACGTTTGTGGAGAATATGAACGAAGTGCTGGAACGGGCACTTGCCTGAAATGAGAGGTAGGAAAAATGGTAATTAAAAATGTTTCACTGGATATCGTTTGCGGTATTACCAGCAAACTGCCGGACACAGGAAGACCTGAAATTGCTTTTGCAGGGAAATCCAATGTGGGAAAATCCTCCCTCATTAATGGTCTTTTGAACCGTAAGGCGCTGGCGAGAACAAGCTCCCAGCCTGGTAAGACACAGACCATCAATTTTTACAATGTAAATGATTTTATGTACCTTGTGGATCTTCCGGGATACGGTTATGCCAAGGTTCCGGAGACCGAGAAGGCGAAGTGGGGAAAGATGATTGAGCGTTATCTCCACACTTCACAGGATTTAAAAGCAGTATTTCTGTTAATTGATATCCGTCATGATCCATCTGCAAATGATAAGCTGATGTATGACTGGATCGTGAACAACGGATACAATCCGATCATTATTGCAACCAAACTGGACAAGCTGAAAAGAAGCCAGGTACAGAAGAATATTAAGGCAATCAAGGATGGACTGAAGCTGCGCCCGGGAAGTAGGATCATTCCTTTCTCTGCTGAGACCAAGCAGGGAAGAGAGGAAATCTGGGCGTTAATGGACGAGTTGACTGGATGCGCTCCGGCAGCTACGGACGAGCCGAAGGCCTGACAGACGAGGAAAAAGAATATGGGAATTATCAAGGCGTTCAAGCTGGGATTTGACTATCTCAAGTATGATGAGGACGGCAATGTGGAAGCAACACAGCGTGCCGTCAATGATGTAAACCTGGACATTGAAGCCGGCGATTTTGTGGCCGTTCTGGGGCACAATGGTTCCGGAAAATCTACACTGGCGAAGCAGATGAATGCGCTGCTCATCCCTTCTGAGGGAACCATGTGGGTGGATGATATGGATACAGCCAAGGAGCCGGAGTTGTGGAAGATCCGCCAGAGAGCGGGAATGGTTTTCCAGAATCCGGACAACCAGATCATTGGTACGGTTGTGGAAGAGGATGTGGGATTTGGTCCTGAGAATATGGGAATCCCTACAGACGAAATCTGGAAGCGTGTGGATGACAGTCTGAAAAAGACAGGAATGACCGCTTACCGTTATCAGTCTCCGAACAAGCTTTCCGGAGGTCAGAAACAAAGAGTTGCCATCGCAGGTGTTGTGGCCATGCGTCCAAGCTGCATTGTACTGGACGAGCCAACTGCAATGCTTGATCCAAATGGCCGTAAAGAAGTATTGGAAGCCGTTTCCGAGCTCAACAAAAAAGAAAATGTAACCGTTATCCTCATTACCCATTATATGGAAGAAGTGATTCATGCAAACAAGGTTTATGTAATGGATCGTGGAAATGTGGTAATGCAGGGAACTCCAAGAGAAATTTTTTCCCAGGTAGAGACACTGAAAAAATACCGGCTGGATGTACCCCAGGTGACCTTGCTCGCCCATGAGCTTCACAAGGCTGGCGTGGACATTCCGGAAGGAATACTGACGAAAGAGGAATTGGTAGGTGCATTATGTCGATAGAGCTTAAGAACGTGACCTATACTTACAGTCAGGGTACTGCTTATGAGAGCCACGCCCTGAAGGACATTAATCTTGTGATTCCGGATGGACAGTTCATTGGTGTGATCGGTCATACCGGAAGCGGAAAATCAACTTTGATCCAGCATTTTAATGCATTGATCCAGCCTACAAGCGGACAGATCTTTTATAATGGAGAGAACGTGTGGGCGGAGAATTATAACCGCCGGGCCCTTCGAAGCGAGGTTGGCTTGGTATTCCAGTACCCGGAGCACCAGCTGTTTGAGAATACAGTTCTGGCGGATGTGTGCTTTGGCCCTATGAACCAGGGACTTTCCAAAGAGCAGGCGGAGAAAGAGGCGAAAAAGGCCCTTGCTCATGTAGGGGTGAAAGAAGAGAATTTTACAAAGTCTCCATTTGAGCTTTCCGGAGGCCAGAAAAAGAGGGTTGCTATTGCAGGAGTGCTTGCTATGAACCCGAAGATCCTGATCCTGGACGAGCCGACAGCAGGACTTGATCCCCAGGGAAGAGATGACATTCTGGATCAGATCGCAGCCCTTCATAAGATGCGCGGAATCACCATTATCCTGGTTTCCCACAGTATGGAGGACATTGCCAAGTATGTGGAGCGTCTGATCGTTATGAATCATGGGGAGATGGTATTTGATGATACCCCGAAGAATGTATTTTCCCATTATAAAGAGCTGGAAGGAATGGGGCTTGCGGCACCGCAGATTACTTATATTATGCATGCCCTTTCTGAAAATGGTTTGAATGTGGATGCTACAGCTACCACTGTGGAGGAAGCCAGGGATACTATTCTGGAAGCTTTGAAAAAGCAGAAGCCTTCACTTCTTAAGAAGGGAGGCAATGCAGAATGATCAGAGATATTACAATCGGACAGTATTATCCGGCGGATTCTTTGATCCACAAGCTGGATCCAAGAACTAAGCTGGTAGGAACCATTGGATTTATTGTATCTGTGTTTTTATTTCATACCTTTGTGGGATATGCAGTGGCTACGATATTTCTTGCAGGAATGATCCTGTTGTCAAAGGTTCCGGTGAAGTTTATTTTTAAAGGTCTGAAGACCATTTTCATGCTGCTTCTGATCACCATATTTTTTAATATGATCCTGACTCCTGGTGAGGTAGTGTGGAAGCTTGGTTTTATTAAGGTGACAAAGGAAGGACTGGTGCTGGCTGGCACTATGGCGATCCGACTGGTTTACCTGGTGATCGGTTCTTCTATTATGACGCTGACTACCACACCCAACCAGCTGACGGACGGACTGGAGCGTCTGCTTCGTCCTTTGAATAAGATCCATGTGCCGGTGCATGATATCGCTATGATGATGTCTATCGCCCTTCGTTTTATCCCGATCCTTCTGGAAGAAACGGATAAGATCATGAAGGCGCAGATCGCCCGGGGAGCTGATTTCGAGAATGGTAATCTGATCCAGAAGGCGAAGAACATGGTTCCTCTTCTGGTACCGCTTTTCATCTCCGCATTCCGCCGGGCCAATGACCTGGCCATGGCTATGGAGGCAAGATGCTATCACGGTGGTGATAACAGGACGCAGATGAAACCGCTTACTTATAAGAAGAGAGATCATGTGGCTTATCTGGCACTGGTGGCTTATCTGGCGGTAGCAATTGGGTTCCGGGTAGCTGGAATCTGACAAGATAGAAGAAACGTAGTAATTAAAGATTCAGTTGCTGCATTCCAATGCCATCACCGAAGGTGATATTGAATGAACTTTGGTTCGAATGTTGAATGGACTGAAAAGTTACGAATGTTTATACAGTTCCCTCACTTGCAAATAATGCAGGTGAGGGAATTTTCACAAGGAGAAGATTATGAAACGAATTGGACTTGTAGTAGCATACGATGGAACCAATTACTGCGGCTGGCAGACGCAGCCCAATGGAATTACAGTACAAGGTGTACTTAATGACACTCTCTCAGAGCTTCTGGGTGAAAAAATCGAGACCATCGGTGCCAGCCGTACAGATGCCGGCGTACACGCCCTGGGAAATGTAGCCGTCTTTGACACAAACACCCGCATTCCCGGCGAAAAAATATCCTATGCCCTGAATCAGCGTCTCCCCGAAGACATCCGGATCCAGATGTCGGAAGAAGTGGAGCCAGATTTCCATCCAAGATACTGCGACAGTGAGAAAACCTACGAATACCGCATTCTGAATCGTAAATTTCCGGTTCCTACAGAGCGCCTGTATTCCTATTTCTATCACTATAAATTAGATGTAGACAAAATGCGCGAGGCAACCTCCTACCTGATCGGCCGCCACGACTTCGCCAGCTTCTGCGGCTCCGGCGCCCAGGTAAAGACCACCATCCGCACCGTCACTGGAATCGAAGTTTTCCGCGACGGTGACATTGTCACCATCCGTGTCTCCGGAACCGGTTTCCTCTATAACATGGTGCGTATTATCTCCGGCACCCTGATCGAGATCGGCAATGGCCAGTACCCTCCGGAGCGTATGCAAAAAATCCTGGACGCCAAAGACCGCTCCGCCGCCGGCCCCACCGCACCGGCACAGGGACTGACACTTATGGGGATACAGTTCTTTGATTAATATGATCATATATAATTTAGCGCAGCAACGATAATGGTTGCTGCGCTATTTGCTTTATATCCCCAAAATGTCAATAGCACATAATTATAATCTAGCACTATTCCACAACAAAAATGTCCAGTCCAGCACAAAATTGTGCATATCCTAACACAAAAATTGAAAGAGTAATCAAAAATTAGTCCATTTTACACAGGGTACTGATATGATATTATAATCCTATCAAAAAGCTATAGAACATAGCAAATAAAAATGATACGGGAGGTTTTTTCATGAAGAGAAAAGTAGCAATGGCAATGGTAGCAGCAATGGCAGTTGGTTCACTTGCAGTTCCGGTAATGGCAGAAGACGGAGCAGCTGGCGGCGGAAAGATCGGTATCTCAATGCCTACACAGTCTCTGGAGCGTTGGAATCGTGATGGTTCTTATCTGCAGAAACAGTTCGAAGATGCTGGATACGAAGTAGAGCTTACATACTCTGACAACGAGACAGACCGTCAGGTAAACGATATCCAGAACCTGATCTCCGACGGAGTTAACCTGTTAGTTGTAGCAGCTATCGATGGCGAGGCTCTTAATACAGTTATGGATGAAGCAGCAGATGCAGGAATCCCGGTTATTTCCTATGACCGTCTGATTAAATCTGACGCTGTTTCCTACTATGTATCCTTTGATAACTATACAGTTGGTACCCTTCAGGGACAGTACGTTGTAGATACTCTGGATCTTGACAATGCTGGTGACAAGACATACAATATCGAGTTTACAGCTGGTGATCCTGCTGATAACAATGCCGGATACTTCTTCAATGGTGCATTTGATGTATTAAAACCATACATTGATGCAGGAACCTTAAATGTAGTTTCCGGACAGACTGATTTTGATTCTGTTGCAACACCTGCATGGGATACCCAGACAGCACTTGAAAGAATGCAGAACATTCTGGCATCCTACTATGCAGACGGAACACAGCTTGACGTAGCTCTTTGCTCCAACGACTCCACAGCACTTGGTGTAACACAGGCAATCGAGTCTGACTATGCTGGTGATAACACTGTTCTGATCACAGGACAGGATGGTGACGAAGCAAACCTTGCAAACATCGTTGATGGAAAACAGTCCATGACCGTTTACAAAGCAGTTGCCAATGAGGCAGTCGTAACACTTGACCTTGCAAAAGCAATGCTGGCTGGAGACACAATTGATGAGTCCCTGATTGAAAAATCTGGTTGGGATTTCGATTGTACTTATGATACAGAGTCCTATGAGACTTCTGACGGAAACAAATGCCCATCTTTCCTTCTGGTTCCTACAGTTGTAACAAAAGACAACCTTCAGGAAGCACTGGTTGACCCAGGATACTATACAATGGACGATGACGGATATCTTCATCCGGCAAACTAATTGAAGCTGAACTAAAACGTCAAATCAAAAATGAAGTTGTAAATGTGGGCGGGGTGAAAAGCCCCGCCTGCTTTATGGGAAAGGGGGCGCCATTTTGGCTGACAATATTTTAGTAATGGAACACATTACGAAGGAATTCCCCGGTGTCAAAGCTTTGGATAACGTTAACCTTGAAGTTCAGCGTGGCGAGATTCATGCGCTGATCGGTGAGAACGGTGCGGGAAAGTCCACATTGATGAACGTATTAAGTGGTCAGTATCCATACGGCAGCTATACTGGAACGGTTACCTACGAAGGTGAAGAGTGTAAGTTTAAAAAGCTTAATGACAGCGAGGCAAAAGGTATCGTTATTATTCACCAGGAGCTTGCATTGATCCCACTGCTTTCCATCGGTGAAAACATGTTTCTTGGAAACGAGATCAAAAATAAAAGAGGAGCCATCGACTGGGATAAAACATTCAGCGAGGCTGAGAAACACATGGCTCAGGTAGGTCTTCACGAATCTGCCCAGACCCTGATCAAAGATATCGGAACCGGCAAACAGCAGCTGGTAGAAATTGCAAAAGCTTTTTCAAAGAAAGTAAAACTGCTCATCCTGGATGAGCCTACTTCATCCCTGAATGATGAAGATGCAAAGATGCTTCTGGACCTGCTTATGGAATTTAAGAAACAGGGACTGACATCTATTATTATCACACATAAACTGAATGAGATCATTTACTGTGCAGACCGTTGTACCATTCTTCGAGACGGAAGCACGATCGAGACACTTACAAAAGGCGTGGATGACTTAAGTGAGGACAGAATCATCAAAGGAATGGTTGGACGTCCTATGGAAGACCGTTATCCGAAACGTGAGCACAATGTAAGTAAAGACGTGATGCTGGAGGTAAAGAACTGGACGGTTCATCATCCTCTGTATCCGGAAAAAATTGTAGACGACAATATTTCCTTTAAAGTACATAAAGGCGAGGTTGTTGGTTTCTCAGGACTGCAGGGTGCAGGCCGTACAGAGCTGGCAATGTCCATCTTCGGTAAGAGCTATGGAAGCGCAATCTCCGGAGAACTGTACATAAAGGGTGAAAAAGTAGATTTGAAGGATCCTCGTGCAGCCATCCAGCATGGCCTTGCATATGTAACTGAGGACCGTAAGACAAACGGACTGATCCTGGATGAGTCCATCCGTTTCAACACAACTCTGGCCCGTCTTGCAAAAGTCTGTGATAAAGGAATTATCAACACAGACCTTGAAGTACAGCTGGCAGAAGAGATGACAAAAGAAATGGGAACCAAGACACCTTCCAATGAGCAGCGTATCGGTAACCTGTCTGGTGGTAACCAGCAGAAAGCCCTTCTTGGAAAATGGATGTTCACAGAACCAGATATTTTGATTCTGGATGAGCCTACCCGTGGTATCGACGTAGGTGCAAAATATGATATTTACTGTCTGATCAATCAGATGGTGGAACAGGGAAAATCTGTAATCATGATTTCCTCAGAAATGCCTGAAATCCTTGGTATGTGCGACCGGATTTACATCATGAATGAAGGTAAAATGGCCGGAGAACTGGATGCGAAAGAAGCTACCCAGGAAGGCATCATGGCACATATCATGCAGAATCAGAAGAAATAATGAAGGGGGAAAACAAAATGAATGCAAAAATAAAAGACTTTTTAAGAAAATATACGATGGTCATTGCGCTTGTAATCGTATTTATCCTGTTCTGTGCTCTGACTGATGGACGACTTCTTTACGCACAGAACATGTCAAACCTTATGCTCCAGAACGGATACGTACTGGTTCTTGCATGTGGTATGTTACTCTGTATCTTAACTGGTGGTAACATCGATCTTTCTGTTGGATCTGTTATCTGCTTCGTTGGTGGTGTTGCAGCTGTTCTCATTGGCAGCAAGGGCTTTAACCCATTCCTTACCATCATCCTTTGCCTGGTGATCGGCCTTCTGGTTGGTGTATGGCAGGGCTACTGGATTGGTTATAAGAGAATCCCTCCATTCATCACAACACTTGCTGGTATGTTCATTTTCCGTGGATTTGGACGTCTGGTACTGGACAACAAAACAGTTTCCATCCAGAGCAAACCTTTCCTGAATGTATTTACATCCTACATCAACATCCCAGGACTTGATGATGGAAAGAAATATTCCGCACTGATCGTTGGTGTTCTGATCGCATGCTACATTATTTTCTCAACCATGCGTTCCAGAGCAAACAAAGCGAAAAAAGGTTACCGTCAGAATACAGCAGCTTCTGATTACAGCAGAACAGCCGTGATCGCAGTTGTTATCCTGTGGTACTGCTATAAACTGTATCAGTACAAAGGTATCTCCGTAATGCTTGTATGGGTAGTTGCAATCTGCATGATCTACAACTTCATCACATCCAAGACAGCATTTGGACGTTACTTCTACGCAATCGGTGGTAACGAGAAAGCAACACAGCTTTCCGGTATCGATACAAATAAGGTTTACTTCATTGCATACGCAAACATGGGCTTACTTGCTGGTCTTGCTGGTCTTCTCTGCGCAGCACGTGTAGGTTCTGTAAATGGTAGTACAGGTACATCCTTCGAGATGGATGCGATCGGTTCCTGTTTCATCGGTGGTGCTTCTGCATACGGTGGAAGCGGTACTGTAGGCGGTGTTGTAATCGGTGCTCTTCTCCTTGGTGTTATCAACATGGGTATGTCAATCATGGGTATCGGTGATTCCTGGCAGTACGTTGTAAAAGGTGCCGTACTTCTGATCGCAGTTGTATTTGATGTTATCTCTAACAGAAAATCCAACTAATTCAATATAAGAAAAACTGCTGTGAGAGCAGTAATGAAAAGGGCTGTTGCAGAAAATGCAATGGCTCTTTTTGCATATAATAAGTAAATGTGTTAAACTGTAAAGTATCTTGAAAAAAGGACCTATTGACTATGAAAAAATCTACACTGACTGTCTTTTTTATTCTGGCAGGCTGTATGCTGTTTCTCTCCGGGATCTGGATCTATTTCCAGAAAAATCTGGATCAGGTAGATCTGGGAGAAGGAGAAGGGGCATCCAGCTACGCAAAACATTATCTGATGATCTCTGGAGAGGAAAATACCCTGATGTGGGATTCTATCTACGAAAGTGCCAGCCAGGCAGCGAAGGATGCAGACGCTTATCTGGAGCTGATCGAGCCAGGACACGATTCCAATTATACCAAGGCAGACTATCTGCGCATTGGAATTGCCTCCCAGGTGGACGGAATCATTCTGGAAGCGGACGGCAGCAGTGAAGAGCAGGAGCTGATCCAGGAAGCCACAGATGCAGATATTCCGGTGGTTACCGTAATGACAGATGATTCTTCCAGCGCCAGGATCAGCTTTGTAGGGCTGAACAGCTATCAGCTGGGAAATGCCTACACAGAGCAGATTTTAGGGCTTTTGAAGGAACATGGAACTACCCAGGTGCTTCTTCTGTCAAATTCCCAGTCCAAAACCCAGGAAACCAATCTGATCTATTACCAGATCAAGAAAGAACTGGAAGAGAAGAAAAAAGAAGATCAGACGGTAAACATTTCCGAGTACAGCATTGACAGCAGCTCTGACTTTGACACAGAAGAGTTTGTCCGGGATATTTTTGTAAGCGAGGAAGATATTCCGGATGTACTGGTCTGCATGGATGAGGTGGTAACAGAATGTGTTTACCAGGCATTGGTTGACTATAATCAGGTTGGAAACGTAGACATTGTAGGTTTTTATTATTCCGATGTGATCCTGGATGCCATCAGTAAAGGAATCATTTCCTCAGCCATTGCCCTTGATATGGATGAAATAGGGCGCTATAGCATCAATGCCTTGGAAGAGTTTTCTTCCCTGGGACATACCAGCAGCTACTACAGTGTGGGCCAGCATGTGATCACCAGAAGCAATGTTGGGACTTACAGAACGGAGGGGAATTAAATGAGAGAGAAAAAAGAAAGCCTTTCCGTCCAGAATTCCATACAGACCAGACTGAGCTCTGCCATGGTGCTGGTTATGGTGTTCGTGGTGTGTATCAACTTTTTTATCTTTGAACAGATCCATACGGGTGTAGACCGGATCGACGCTGTTTTTTCCAGTAATGCAGCAATCAACGACTTGTCGGACACCTTAAATAAGCTGGAGGGAACCGTTTACGAATATCTGAATACAAAGGGAACCAAGGCCCTGGAAAATTACTACCGCTACGAGCAGGATTACCGGGAGCTTCTGGATGGGCTGAACGACCGGAACGTGGATAGTGAAGTAAAAATGCTGGAAAAAAATATCCGCAGAATGTCAGAAAGCTATCTGGACCAGACCAACGAGACCGTTCAGGCCAAGCGAGGCAGAAACATTGAGAAGTACAAGGCTTCTTATGAAAAAGAGCTGCAGCTTTATGAATACATCAATTCTTATATTTACAAGCTGAATAACCTGCGTTTTCGGATGAACTCCTCCAATTACCAGATCCTGCTTTCTTCTATGGATATATTGTACCGGCTGGCGCTGGTGGTTATTTTCATTGTGGCAGCAGTGGGCGTGGCGATTATTATTCTGGTTGTGCGCTCTATGATCCGGCCGCTGACCCAGCTTTCCAGTACCGCTCATGAGGTTGCCATGGGAAACTTAAATGTGCCCATTCTGCCGGTTGTCTGCGAGGATGAGGTAGGCGTGGTAACACGGGGGTTCAATCAGATGCTGGACAGCATTCGCCTTCATATTAAGCAGCAAAGGGAAAGCATGGAGAAACAGGCACAGATGAAGGAGCGGGAGCTTCTGATGGAGACACATCTGAAGGAGGCCCAGCTGAAGTATCTTCAGGCCCAGATCAACCCTCATTTCCTTTTTAACTGCCTGAATGCAGGAGCCCAGCTTGCCATGCTGGAGGACGCAGAGCGCACTGGCGTTTTCCTGGAAAAAATGGCGGACTTTTTCCGGTATAATGTGCGGAAAATGGAGGATGATGCCCTTCTCTGGGAAGAGGTGGATGCTGTTGACAACTATATTTATATTTTAAATGTGCGGTTTGCCGGAGATATCAATTACGAAAAGGATGTGGATGAGGGAATCGGAGATTTCCGGATCCCAAGTATGATCCTGCAGCCTCTGGTGGAAAACGCAGTACAGCATGGGATCCACGACTGCATGGAGACTGGAAAAATCCGAATGTCGATTCACAAGGACGGGGATGATCTGGAGATCACAGTCAGTGACAATGGCGCAGGAATGACTGCCCAGATGATAGACGCAGTTATGGCTGGAAAAGCCAGAAATAACGGGGAGGACCGGTATTCCACAGGAATTGCAGTTGGAAATGTAATTGACAGATTGGAGCTGTATTATAAGCAGAAAGGGCTTCTTACCATTGAAAGTGAGGGACTGGGAAAAGGAACCAGTGTGCATATCACTTTGCCGGTGGAGTCTGAGGAGAATGGGGTGTGAACCCTGCCAGGATCCGCTGGCTGACGGCGGACCGGGACTGCTGAATGATCGAAAATGCAACATATAGAAAGAGGAGCGAAAAAAGAATGTACCGTATTCTGATAGCAGATGACGAAGGACTTATGCTTGAGGCTTTTAAAGGAGTGATCCTTGCCGAATTCGGAGATACATGCAGCGTGGAGACTGCGAAGACTGGAAGAGTCGTAATCGAGAAGGCTGAGACTTTTCACCCGGATATTGTGTTTATGGATATCCACATGCCTGGGATCAATGGAATCCAGGCTATGCGAGAAATCCGCAAGTTTAATAATTCCGCATTGTTTTATGTGGTTTCCGCATATGATAAGTTCGATTATGCAAAAGAGGCTATTGATCTTGGTGTGGAAAAGTACTTAACGAAACCGATTTCGAAAAGCAAGATCATCTCTGTAGTGGAAGAAGCCATAGCCAAGGTGGATAAAGTCCGTGACCAGAGAAGCAATCTGTTGAAAATCCAGGAAAAACTGGAGACGGTGATTCCGGTTGTGGAGTCCAGTTATGTAAACTCCCTGCTTTTCCAGAAGGAAATGACGGCTGCGGATTATTACCAGCAGCTTCTGGATATTGAATATGGTCAGGGCTATGTTATGGTGGTTCAGTTTGGCCAGAGCTATGAAAATGGCAGACTGATCAGCCCGGTGGGAATGAATGTAAAGGCCCAGAGTTTTTACCCGGAATTTCGGGATGTAGTGAAATCTGCTTTTCCCTGTGTAGTTGGAAATATTATGTCCAACCGTATTCCGGTGGTAGTGCCTTGCGAAATTTTCCAGAATCCTTATGAAGACCGTATTGATCTGGTGGAAAAGGCCAGAGAGCTGGTGGCAAGGCTGGAGAGCAGGCTGGATGCCAAATTCCGTGTAGGTATTGGAAGAGTGTGGGAAATGGCAGAACTGGAGCGGTCTTACCGTGAGGCGCTCCGGGCGTTAAATGGAAGCCTGAGCAGGGTCATACATATTGAGGATCTTTCCCAGAGTGGTGTTTATGACGAGGCTTTTCCCGGAAATAACGAGAAGCGTATGTTCCGTTTCCTGGCAGAGGGAAATGAGGAGGGCATGCTCCAGGAGGTGAATTTCTTCTGCGACTGGATGGTAGAACATTATTCACAGGATATGAATAATATTCGCCTGAAGATCCTGGAGTTTATTATCTGGGGAGAAAAGATTGCTTTTGAGAGTGGGGCGATCAATTATGGTTTCAGCTACCGCAGGGATTACCTGGATACGGCAATGTCCCTTTCCACTTATGAAGAGCTTCGCAAGTGGTTCCAGGAAAAAATGGTAAATGTATGCAGGGCAATCCGCGATCAGAAGGAGGATCAGTCCAATTCTGCGGTGAAGAAGGCCATGCTTTATATTCAGGAAAATTACAGCAAGGATATTTCCCTGGATGATGTGTCCAGCCAGGTGAATATCAGTCCCTATTATTTCAGCAAGATTTTTAAGGATGAGACTGGGGAGAATTTTATTGAGTATCTGACCAGAGTCCGGATCGATAAGGCGAAGGAGCTTCTGGTGGATGCAAATGTGAGCGTAAAGGAAGCGGGAATCCAGAGCGGCTATTCGGATCCCAATTATTTCAGCAGGATCTTTAAGAAGCAGATGGACATGACTCCAAGTGAGTATAAGGCGAGGTATGGAAAATGAGAAAGAGACGTTGGCTGATTTTACCCATGATTTTGATTCTGGCCGGGGCGTTGGCAGCAGGCTGCGGAAGTAAGCCGCAGGTACCCCAGAAGGAGGAAGCGAAGGAAGAGGACAAGCTGCAGATCGGACTTAGCTTTGACTCCTTCGTAATTGAAAGATGGCTGCGGGACCGGGATATGTTTGTTTCTACTGCCCAGAGCCTTGGGGCTGAGGTGAATGTGCAGGTGGCCGGAGGCGTTGTGGAGGAGCAGATTTCCCAGATCGAGTATTTCATTAAGAAAAAAATGGATGTGATCGTGGTCATTCCCATTGATGGCAATGCTTTATATGATGTGCTGAAGGAGGCCAAGGACAAGGGGATTTATGTGATCTGTTATGACCGTATTGTGGAGAATATTAATGCGGATCTGTATATCACCATTGATAATGAGAAGGTTGGAACTCTTATGGGGGAGGCGCTTATCAAGGCCTGCCCGGAGGGTGGAAATATTTTTGCCATTAACGGATCCCCTACAGACAGAAATGTGGATGAAGTTGTGAAGGGCTTCAATAAGGCCATTGAGAATAGTAATCTGAATGTGGTTTATACAGGATATTGTGATAACTGGCTGGCGGAGCTGGCGGGAAATCATGTGACTGAGGGACTGGAGGTTACCAAAGACATTGTAGGTGTGATGTGCGGAAATGATGATCTGGCTAGTCAGGCGGTGAAGGTATTGTCTGAGAACCGGCTTGCCGGAAAAGTGGCTGTGGTGGCCCAGGATGCGGATCTGGCAGCTTGCCAGAGAATTGTGGAGGGCACACAGGAGATGACGGTGTATAAGCCTATTGAGCAGGAGGCAAATACGGCGGCGGAGTTCGCGGTGGCGCTTGGCAAAGGGGAGGATATTACTTCCGGGGAAGGAGAATACAAGGCGGTAGAGACCTTCAATGACGGGACTTATGAGATTCCTTATTATAAGATCGATCCCATCGCGGTGACGGCGGAGAATATGGATGAGGTGATCATTGATGGAGGGTTCCATACGAGAGAGGATGTTTATTTGAATATTCGGTAGGGGGATTGGTTTCCCGAATGTATGCTGATTACTGATAAAAGTTAAAAATCCATCAGATAGTATTGCGGACGATACTATCTGATGGTAAGCGCCTCATAACATGGCGTAGTGACTTGTCTCGACATTCCTGATATATTGTAAACCATCATATGTTAGGAGGAACTGCTATGGCTAGAGCAAATCAGGAAACAGTTACAACATTTGGCGAAGTTCTTCATTCTGCGAACATTTCTTATTCACAGAACAGGACTAATACGCCAGATAATCGGTTGATGATCTATTTTCAGGGGATGAAACTTTATATCCCGGATGGTTTCCAGCCGGATACGCTTCTGAAACTTCTTCAAACCATGAAAAGACTATGATGAAACGTATCGCAGAAGGAGCCACGAGGATCTTCCTTCGGTATGATCAGAATGGTTTTATCCTGGCAACCAAAAAGTTACTGGATGATATGAAATTCCAGTGGCCAAGGACGCCGGATGAAGTGAAAGAAATCTCTTTCCAGCAGGTTGAGTGGCTCCTTCAGGGACTGGAAATTGAACAGAAAAAAGCCCATCACCAGGTAAAGATCAATCATGAAAACAGCTGCTTCTGACAGCTGTGATATTGCCTTGAAAAGTGCCGGAAAATCCTATAAATTCGGCTGTTTCAGAGAGAAAAGTGTCTTGGAATGATAGAAAAAAGCCATAAAAAATGGTATAATGTTCTCATCAAAACACGAGGAAAAATGGCATGACAGAGCATGAAGAATTACTGATGCTGAGAGCTCTTGCTGCAAAACAGGCGCAGGAACTGGAAGCAAGTAAAAAGATCATCGCTGAGCGTGATGAAAAGATCCGCAAACAGAATATCCAGATCGACAACATGATCCAGGCACTGCTTCATGCCAGGAAAAAGTTATTCGGACCATCCACTGAGGTTACTCAGATGGATGGCCAGTTGTCGTTATTTGAATCCGTCCAGGAACTCGCTGAGCAGTTAAATCTTTCAAAAGAAAAGATAACCGTGAAACCGTACACCCGGACTCCACGCCAGCCGGGCGTACGTCAGGAAATGCTTGCAGGCCTTCCACAAGAAGTTGAAGAGTATGTTCTTCCTGCTGATGAAAAATGTAGTGTCTGTGGCGGAGAAATGAAAGTGACAGGCAAGCGTGTTGTCCGTACAGAAGTGGAATTTCATCCTGCGAAACTTATAGTGAAACAGATCGTCCAGCAGGTTGCCAAATGTGTAAGTTGTGGGGGAAAAGACAGCCCGAATGAGAAATGCCATTTTCAAAAAGCTGCAGTACCAGTGCCGCCGCTAGCCCATTCTATTTCTACGCCGTCCCTGATCGCACAGGTCATGTACCAGAAATTTGCACTGGGGCTGCCACTATCCCGACAGGAGAAAGACTGGTACCGTCTTGGCCTGGTGCTTTCCAGGAGCAACATGGCAAACTGGGTAATCCGCTGCAGCCAGGAATGGTTCGAACCTGTCTACTGGAGGATCCATGAAAAACTGATTGAATGTGATCTCATCCACATGGACGAGACCAGGATCCAATGCAACAAGGAAGAAGGAAAGCTTCCGAGCAGTGAATCCTTTATGTGGGTCATGCGGAGTGCGGCAAGTGAAGATATCCAGGCAGCATTCTTCTTTTATTCCCGCAGCCGAGGTGGGGAAAATGCCAGAAAGCTGCTAAAAGATTTCAACGGATATTTGATCACAGATGCCTATGCCGGCTATGATACGGTTCCGGACATAAAGAGAGCCCTGTGCTGGTCACACGCCCGCCGATATCTCATAGAGAGCATCCCCTTGGATTCCAAAGGGAAAGAGATTCCCGGCTCCAAAGGTGCCGAAGGAAGGGAATATATCAATCTTCTCTTTAAAGTGGAAGAAGAAATCAAGAACCTCCCTTGCGAAGAGAAGAAACAGAAGCGTCAGGATGCGTCAAGGCCAATCCTTGATGCCTTTTGGTCGTGGGTAGAAAAGACTTCCGCCATATACACAACAAATGAGAAGCTTACCCAGGCACTTGGCTACTGCCAGAACCAGAGAAAATATCTTGAAACATTTTTGGAAGATGGCCGGATCCCCCTTAGCAACAATTATTGCGAAGCAAACATAAAACCGTTTGCAACAGCAAGACGAGCCTGGCTGTTTGCCGATACTCCGAGAGGCGCATTTGCAAACGGAGTCTTATACACACTGGTGGAAAGTGCCAGAGCCAATGACCTGGACGTATATGAGTATCTGAAACACCTGCTTACAGAAATGCCCAATAATCATCATCTGGAAAATCCATCCGTCATTGACCAGCTTCTGCCCTGGTCAAAGGAACTGCCAGAGCAATGCCGGATGAAGAGAAATAGAAAACAGTGCCTCAAACAATGATGTAGGCATTATAGCAGAGATACTGCTATTTTGCACTACGCCATGTTATGAGGCACTTACTATCTGATGGATTTTTTTATGGCTATGAGTAAACACGGTCGATCTGGATCACGGCGCAGTAGTTGCCGTCGTCCATGTTGCGGATGCGCTCTTTGAGAAGGTTGGAGACCTCTACGTTGGTGAGCTTGCACTCGAAGGGGACGGCGATGTCGAAGATCAGGTTGGTGTGGGTGGGACCTTCTACCATACGGAAATCGTGGATGGAAAGGCGGCGGTCCAGGTTGCGGGTGATCTCTTCAATCTGGGTGCGCATTTCATTGACCTCTTTGTTGTCTGTGACAATGGGATCAATGTGGATGGTGGCAGAGCAGTTCAGTTTGTCCTGAAGCTCGTGTTCGATGTTGTCGATCTCGTCGTGGATGATCAGCAGGTCTCCATGGGCGGGAACCTCGGCGTGGAGGGAGAGGATCAGTCTGCCTGGACCGTAGTCGTGGACGATCAGGTCGTGCATGCCATGGACAAGAGGATGGGCAAGAACAATCTCTTCGATTTCCTCTACCAGATTTTTCTCCGGGGCTTGACCGAGAAGGGGATCAATGGTATCCTTCATGGTTGTGATTCCGGTATAGAAGATAAAAATGCCAACCAGGACACCAAACCATCCGTCCAGCACCAGTCCGGTAAGCTGGCTGATGATGGTGGCCAGAAGAACCAGGCTGGTGGCAACGGTGTCACTTAAGCTGTCTCCGGCTGTGGCCTGCATGGCAGTACTGTCGATTTTGTGGCCGACGGTACGGTTATAGTGGTACATATATATTTTTACCAGAATGGAGGCTATAAGGACAGCAATAATAACCGGGCTGCACTCAATGGGTTCCGGAGTACGGATCTTTTCAATGGAGGAGCGGATCAGTTCGAAGCCCATGATCAGCACCGCGACGGAGACCAGAAGACCGGAAATGTATTCCATACGGCCGTGGCCAAAGGGGTGCTCCGTATCCGGCTTTTGCCCGGAGAGCTTGAAGCCTACCAGGGTGATCACGGAGGAACCGGCGTCAGATAAGTTGTTGAAGGCATCCGCGGTGATGGCAATGGAGCCGCTCAGGATTCCGGAAAGCCATTTTCCTATAAATAAGAAAATATTCAGGGCAATTCCCACAGCCCCGCAGAGCATTCCATAAGACTGGCGCACCTGGGGCGAACCGTAGTCTTTGTAATCTTTGATGAAAAAACGGGATAAAAATGTTATCATAAAAACCTCACCTCAATAATATAAGAAGAAACAAGAAAACCGGTAGCGTGTATTCCGTGAGGGTATCAGTGCCCCCTGTGGATTCATCCTTTCAAATATAACACCTTGCCAGGAAAAATTCCAGTAAAAAATGAAAGATTGTAGATAATTTGGGTGTGCTAATCGGAGAGGGATTAGGATCAGATAAGCGGTGTTAAATGAAAATAATATTTTTACTGCGGTTAGGTGGTTTGAATTTTACGTATTGTGGAAAATCGTGTATACTGTGGAAGAAGCAGAAGGACTTTGTGGAAAAGCAATTTTAAAATCCTGGCGGAATGTGGAAAACTTTTTGCAAAAAAGTTGGAAATATGGGGAAAAAGTAGTTGACAGAAGCGGAGGCTTATAATATAATTACTCAATGTGACGTAGTGCGAGATACTTTAGCCAATAGCCCCGGCGACGGTATTTATCAGCGGTTTCGGACATTTCCGCAGTAATTGCACCATCGTTTCCATATTACTAACATATGCGAGAATTCGCATTTATACAAACAATCGTTGATAAATAACAGGAGGTAAAACCATGCAGACTTATATGGCTAATCCAGATAAAATCGAGAGAAAATGGTATGTAGTTGACGCTGAAGGCTGCACCCTTGGCCGTCTGGCTTCTGGCGTAGCAAGCGTTTTAAGAGGAAAGAACAAACCTCAGTTTACACCACACGTTGACACAGGTGATTATGTAATCGTTGTTAACGCTGACAAGATCAAAGTTACAGGAAAGAAAATGGATCAGAAGATCTACTACAATCACTCTGATTATGTAGGTGGAATGAAAGAGACTACATTAAAAGAGATGATGGCTAAGAAACCTGAGAAAGTTGTTGAGCTGGCAGTTAAAGGTATGCTTCCAAAAGGACCATTAGGAAGAGAAATGTACACAAAACTTTTCGTTTATGCCGGACCTGAACACAAACATGCGGCTCAGAAACCGGAAGTTTTAACATTTTAATTAGGAGGTAGAAAACATTGGCTAGCGCAAAATTCTACGGAACAGGAAGAAGAAAAAAATCAGTAGCAAGAGTTTACCTTACCCCAGGTACTGGTAAAATCACTATCAATAAAAGAGACATTGATGAGTATTTTGGATTAGAGACACTTAAAGTTATCGTTCGTCAGCCACTGGCTGCTACCGAGACAGAAGGCAAATTCGACGTTCTTGTAAACGTACACGGTGGCGGATACACAGGACAGGCTGGTGCTATCAGACATGGTATCTCCAGAGCACTCCTTGAGGCAGACAAAGAGTACAGACCAGTTCTTAAAGCAGCTGGATTCCTTACTCGTGATCCTCGTATGAAAGAGCGTAAGAAATACGGTCTCAAAGCCGCTCGTCGCGCACCTCAGTTCAGCAAGCGATAATCTACAGCTTAAAAATGCTAAAAAAGCCCGGAAATACGCCATTTTCCGGGCTTTTTCTATGCCTGAAATCACCTGATTCCGATGGTGAAATTTGAGGAAATTTGACTTCAAATTAGCCCATTTTGATGGGTTTACCATGGGTTTACGGCCTATTTTTGAGCCTAATGGGTGGGAAAATGGGTTTACAAAAGGCCATTTTGGAGGGGAAATTAGCCCCATATCCTTGACAGATTTTTGGGAAAAATCCGGCTGAAATAGAATGAAAAACAGTGTCAGGATCGTTTGGCGAGTTTTGACGAATTCTGCAAAAAAATAATATCAGGTATCCTGTTACATAGAGCCTTGGCTCATTCTTTGAAAACGAGAATGGGTCGAGGCTCTATTTTTTTGCCCGAAATCCGGCGAGACAAATTTGAGTAGGAGGTAACAGGTATGACGGATTTCAATCAGAAGACCCATGACAGCGATGTGGCGAAAGCGTTGGGGTATGTGAATCCCTACGTCGCTGTGAAACGCCATTGCAGAGGCCCCCTGACGAAACGCGAGGGGGTCGTGCAGAAGGTGAATCAGTATGGGGATGCTGGAGAGCAGGTCGTTGAAATCTCCTTTATTACGGAAGGCGATGTTTACCGGCTGATCGTTCACAGCAAGCTGCCATCGGCAGAACGATTTGAGCGTTGGGTGTTTGATGAAGTTCTCCCTTCCATTCGCAAGCATGGTGTGTATATGAGCGATTCCATTTTGGATCAAGTGATTCAGCATCCGGAGGTCATCTACACCCTGGCACAGGAGCTTGTAGCCGAGAGGGAGCAGCTTGAGGGTATCCGCAAACAGCTGGATGCGGCTCAGCCCAAGGCAGACTACTTCGACACCTTTGTGAACTCGGAGGATTGTACCTGCATCCGGAATTTCTGTAAGGAAATCGGAATCCCGGAGAAGACGGCAGTGACTCTCTTACTGGATCACCGCTATCTGTACCGAAGTCCAAGCGGCTGGCTGATGCCTTTTGCAGACAAATCTGCAAGGGGCTATTTTATTGTCCGAGATTGCTATGGCAGAAGCGGAAAGCTGGTGCAGCAGACGAGAGTGACCTGCAAGGGAAAGAATCATCTCTTCAAGTTGTTTAAGAAATGGGGTGTGATCGAATGACGCTTTTTACAGAGGGACGCCTTCAGGCGTTTGAACGCATGATGCAGGATACAGGTAAATACCATCGCCGGGAGGACAGCGAAGATCGTCCGCGCAAATGTCCGAAGAAAAAAGCGGAGCCTGCGAAAAAGGATGGTGAACACCATGCCGGTATTCAGGGTTGAGAAAAATAGCAATTACACAACGATGTGCAATTACCACCTGCGGGATCAGGGTCTCAGCCTGAAAGGGAAAGGGCTTCTCTCTATGCTGCTCAGTTTGCCGGACACATGGAACTATTCGGTACGGGGATTATCTTCGATTACGCCGGATGGCGTAGATGGAGTGCTTACGGCTCTAAAAGAGCTGGAGCGTCTTGGGTATCTGGAAAGGAACCAGCAGCGTGAGAGTAACGGTCGGATGGGCAGAGCAGAGTATGTGATTTATGAGATGCCAAGGAAAAAGCCGTGTACGGAATCACCGTGTACGGAAAAGCCGTATGCGGTAAATCCGAATACGGACACACCGGTTACGGAAAATCCCGCGCAATTAAGTACTAATAGAACAAGTACTGAAACAATCAATAAAAGAGAGAAGAAGGAAATCCAGCACCGGTATGGCTCATACGAAAATGTCCTTTTCTCTGACACAGAATACGGCAAGCTCCGGCAGGAGTTCCCAAGAGATTATCAGATGCGGGTGGAACGGCTCTCTGAGTATATGGCTTCCACCGGCAAGAGCTACAAAAATCACCTTGCCACAATCCGAAGCTGGGCAAAGAGAGAAAAGCCGAAGTATAACCCGGCAGACTACACATTTGAGGAAGGAGACAGCCTATGAGCGAAATGGTGCCTGAAGTTTTGAATGCGGCGTTGGATTCGCTCTTTGCACCGAAAGAACCCGGAGAGCAGGAATACCAGGGCGAGGACGGGCTGCTGTATTGCCGGAACTGCCATACGCCGGTGCAGTGCAGAGTAAAGCTCTGGGGCAGAGAAAAGATCGTTCCCTGCCTTTGCAGATGCCAGCAGGAAGCGATGGCGGAAAAGAAACGCCAGGATGAACTGGTGGAGCGGCAGCGTAAAATCAGGCAGCTGAAAGCAACGGGGATTCAGGAAAAGCATCTTCAGGAATGGAATTTTGCAGTTGCAGAAGATAATAAGGATATCCAGATGGCAAAACGCTATGTGGAGCAGTGGAAAAAGGTCAAGGCTGAAAACCTTGGCCTTTTGTTATGGGGAGATGTCGGAACCGGAAAGTCCTTTGTGGCGGCATGTATTGCCAATGCGCTGCTGGAACAGGGCATTCCGGCTTTGATGACGAACTTCTCCAAAATCCTGAACCAGATGGGTGCCATGTATTCGGAAGAACGATATCGGTATATCGCTTCGTTTTCCAACTATTCTTTGCTGATTCTGGATGATCTGGGAATTGAGCGCAGCACCGAATATGCGCTGGAGCAGGTCTACGCTGTCATTGATGAGCGTTACAAGTCTGGGCTTCCGGTCATTATTACAACCAATCTGAAGATTGCGGAAATCCGCAATCCGCAGGATGTGGCATATGCCCGGATCTACAGCAGGATTCTGGAAATGTGTACGCCGGTGCGAATCAGCGGAGAGAACCGCAGAAAGAGCATTGGAAAAGAGAAACAACAGGTCGTTAAGGAGGTACTTGATCTATGAAGTGCAAGGCAAAAAAGGCGTTTTTCGCAGGTAAGAATGACATCTATCACCGCTGGAAGGAGGTTAAGAGGCTGAATGGCAAAAGCAAAAACCAGTATTACAACAGAAAAACGCAGTGGCTCAGCTGCCGACGCTGCGGCTAAGGAGCAGCGGACGGAGATGGCGCTTTCTGACCTGCATCCCTTTGAAGGTCATCCCTTTAAGGTGCTGGACGATGAGCTGATGGAACAGACTGTGGAGAGCATCAAGCAGATTGGAGTGGTATCACCGCTGATTGTCCGACCTGACCCGGAAGGCGGATTTGAAATACTTTCGGGACACCGCAGACTTCATGCGGCACAGCTGGCAGGTTTGGAGACGGTGCCGGTCATCGTTAAGGAAATGGACGATGATGCGGCAATCATTTTCATGGTGGACAGCAACTTGCAGCGGGAAAATATCCTGCCCAGTGAGAGAGCGTTTTCCTACAAGATGAAGTTGGAAGCGATGAAGCATCAAGGTGAAAGGTCGGATTTAACTTCGGCCCAAGTTGGGCCGAAGTCGTGGGCAGCTCAGGTTGTAGCTGAAGAAGCTGGTGACAGTAAATCCCAAGTAAAGCGATTTATCCGCCTTACCAACCTGATTCCTGAAATTCTGGATATGGTGGATGAAAAGAAAATCGCTTTCAATCCGGCAGTAGAGCTGTCTTACCTGAAACCGCCCGAACAGAAAGAATTTCTGGAGGCAATGGATTATGCACAGGCATCTCCATCCCTGTCGCAGGCACAGCGGTTGAAAAAGCTCTCGCAGGAGGGCGGCTACACCTTGGATGCCATGTGTGAAGTGATGAATGAAATAAAAAAAGGATGAGCTTGACCATGTGACGATTAAAAATGAGGTTCTTCGGAAGTATTTCCCGAAATCCTATACGCCGAAGCAGATGCAGGACACGATTATCCGGCTGCTGGAAAAGTGGCAGCGAAGCAAACAACGAGATATGGAACGATGAGAAGGAGATTTTTATGATGATGAACTTTAAGAAGAATCAGAACAACGCAGTGTGCAGCATGGACTGCAAGAACTGCCCGAATGGTGCATCGCAGCCGAATCCGATGGATGATCCCAAGTTTGAGAAGTCCATTGCGATGCTTCATAACTGGGTGATGCTGGAGGCAATCCGTGAAGATCACCCGAAGGAGCGTATTGTGATGGTGATCCTGCCGGGGGCTGGCGGCGAACTTCTGACCGAGGACGGTAGCCGAGACATCTTTGAGGATGTTTACGATGAGATGGAGGCTGATCTGGTGGCAGATGGGGAGCTGCTTCTCCATTATGATGAGAGCGATGTAATCGAGACAGACAGAACCCGCTATCTGCTGGGAGCTGCGGAGGTTTCGGAAATCGACCAGAATGGCAACGAATGCAGCATCAACCTGTTTACGCTGGAACGCACCATAGACTATGTGAACGAAAATCTGACGGTGGTTTCCGTTGGCGGCGAGTCGGTTCCGGCACTGCGCCTGATCCAAGGAGGAGCCTATGAAGAAATTCGATGTAGAGATTACGGAAACTCTCCAGAGAAAGGTTTCTGTGGAAGCTGCCTCACAAGAAGATGCGGAACGCATGGTGACAGAGGCTTGGAACAATCAGGACTATGTTCTGGATTCCGGCGATTTCACCGGCGTGGATTTCAAGACCGTGGGAGAACATGAACTGGCAGAGACCAGGACAATGGATGTGCTGCTGGTACAGCCCAACGCCTACCCGAAGAAAATCAGCGTTGGCACGGAGCTGGAAGATTTGCAGGCAATGGTTGGTGGGGATATTGAAGTAACTTATCCATTTGAGGATGAAGTGGCCATTATTCTGAATGAATCAGGCAAAATCAATGGCCTGTCACTGAACCGTGCGATTTACACCGAAGACGGGGATATGCAGGACATTTATGCCGGTGATTTTCTGGTGGTTGGGCTGACAGAGGATGACTTTGGTTCTCTGATCTCGGAGCAGATGCAGAAGTTTGAGGAGCAGTTCCATCAGCCCCAGATGTTCGTCCGTATGGGTCGCAGCATCATGGCGATTCCGGTTCCGAATGACATGGTGAAGAAGATGGAGGAAAAGGCTGCAAAGCCCCAGGAAAAGAGTAAACCGGCACCGGATCGGGACGGTTTGTAAGGAAGGAGGTGGAGATTCATGCAGGAAGAAGTTGAAAATCGTACTGTCAATCTGGCAATTAGTACTACGAAACTGACCTTTCGCGCCATCGTGAATGGCTATAATGCGTGGAAACGGCACCATCAGGCGAAAGTGGCTCAGAAAACAGCGCAGCTGTCGGTTGGAAAGCAGAGCATCAAAGAACTGATCGGTCAGAATCAGGGAGTCAGCAGTATCCCCATTGAGAAAACGGATTTGAAAGGCTTTGAACAGGTGGCGCGGAAATACGGTGTGGATTATGCTATTACGAAAGACCAAAATGTGATGCCGAGGAATGGAGGCACGGCTGGGAGCTTGTTCAAAATAAGTATCTGGAACTTGCCGGAAGTCCTGAGCGGGTGGATATGCGCTCCTATGAACGGCAGGGGCTGGATAAGATTCCGACCGTCCACATGGGAGCCGCCGTTTGCGCTCTGGAACGCAAGGGCATTGAAACCAATATCGGCAATCTCAACCGGGATATTAAGGCGGCTAACCGCATGATGAATGCCATCCGCAGCACCATCCAAAATCTGCGGAACTGGATTGCAGACATTGTGGAAGCGACCAAGGAAGCCTTTGCGGAGGTGGAAGCACAGCCAAAAAGCACTGCACCTGATTTGGTTCTTCTGCTGCGTGACTATCTGAACTTACGCAAATCAGAGCGCAGCGACTGGTCAAGATACGGTCAACAGAAAGGCACGACCGATGATTTGAAGGCGGTTTCCAAAGCAATGATCTATCTGAAAGAGCATGAGCTTTTCACGCTGGAAGATTTGGATGCAGCCCTGCAAGGAATGAGTGAGAAGTCCAAGGGCATCAACGCCGCCATGAAGAAAGCATCTGCCCGCATGAAAGTCATTACCGGCATTCAGAACGCCGTGGCAGACTGCCAGACCCACAAAGCGGTTCATGACAAGTATCTGAAAATCGGCTGGAAAGCACGACAGGCAGCGTTTGCAGAAAGCCACAAGGACGAGCTGGACAACTTCAACAAAGCGTTCCGCTATCTCAAAAAGCAGGGCGTGGATTTGAATGTCAATCTGGATTCCCTGCAAGCGAAGTACAGCAAGCTGCAAGCAACCTATGCAGAGCTTGCCGGACAGCTTGCCGCCGCCAAGGAGGAATTGCAGCCGATGAAGGATATTCGCTATTGGGTTAGCAAAGTCCTCACGCCGGAGCAGTCCGAGGTCGAGAAAAAGCCCGAACCGAAGCACTCCGTCACGGAGAAGATGAAGTTTCTGCAAGAGCAGAGCAACCATCAGCCGGAGCAGAAAACCCCACAACAGAAAAAACAGAATATGGAACTGTAAGGCACTTGCCGTTTTCGACTTTGAAGATAGCAGGTGCTTTTTCATTTCCTGCGGAAAGAAAAATGCACCCGGCATTTGTACCGAGTGCATTTTCTTACTTTCCAAATAAATCGCTGTGCGTTCCTGTTCGGGATAATGTCAAGACGAGCAAATCATTCTCAATCCGATAGACCAATAGCCAATCCGGCTGAATGTGGCACTCACGATGTCCGACCCAGTTTCCGGTTAAAGCGTGGTCTTTATTCTTTTCTGGAAGCTGTTCGCTGCTTGCCAGTTTGCGAATGATGTCGTCCAGAAGGTCAATATCAAGATGGCGTTTCATCGCCAGCTTGTAGTCCTTCTTAAATTGATTTGTCCAAACAATGTCTAAATGTTTACTCATTCTTTCAACGCCCTCAATGCTTCCTCTACATCAGAGTAGCGTTTTACAGACGGATCACGGGCAATGCGTTCTGCTTCCAGCATTGCTGCCATCGTTTCCTTGTTCGGCTGCTCCATGCGAACATCAAAAGGAAAACCGCCGACACGGAGCGATTGGCGAAGAAACACATTGATAGCGGTAGTAAGGTTGATACCTAATTCACCATACATTGCTTCGCACTGTTTCTTAATGTCGCTGTCCATACGGACACTGAAATTAGTTGTGGTAGCCATGAATGTCAACTCCTTTCCTTGCTATTGCACTTATATTATATGTGATTTGCATTGCACAGTCAATCTATTAGACAGAAAATTTACAAAAAAGTCAACAATTATTTTTGGGAGGAACAACCTATTGAATGTATTTGAAGCGGTCAAACAGAACTTGACCACCCGACAGGCGGCAGAGATGTACGGCATTCCGGTCAACCATCATGGCATGGCAGTCTGCCCGTTTCACAATGACAAGAATCCCAGAATTTGAAATTTAATACTTCCGTTATGCTGTGGATGATGCGCAATCCTGTGAAGAGCAGAACTGTGGAGTATGCGGATAATCGTATATCATTGTTTGCGGCGCAATATGGAAAATCTCTTACATTGGATCAATTCATATTCGCCGTGAATGTTTGTGGCAAGGACATCAACGCCTCTATCTCCAGAACGGCCAATGACTTCTGCATGTACAAATCCCCTCCGAACAAAGTAGTCTGCAATTAATCTTTCAAAGTCATATGGATCCATTGCGCACAAATGCTCTCGTCCATCAGCATTATGGTTGATATTGATTGTATTACTAGCGAAGAATTTACCTTGTTCAGGATCCTCTACAGCATAAACGCTTAGTAGTTCTGGAATTAGTCTGTTTGCAGTGTGTAATTGATTGATAATTTCTCGACTGCCATTTTCCATGAAGGAGGCAAGGTGAATCACGTACTCCTCGAAAGTAAAACCTTGTCCATCAGCAGTTAATTCCTCAATTACGACCGGAGCAAACTCACGGAGCCTGATTTCAGCATTCATTTCACGGTTCATCATAGTATAAGGAGATAAGCCGGTAAGTCGATACTGCGCTCCATTTCTTGTTGTAAATCGCTCCAACGTTCTTTTAATTTTATTTTCGTACATTGGATGAGCCAGTCGCATCAAACCACACCTACGCAATTGGGATAAAAACTCCTGATTAAACTGAGTGATGACAAACGGATTGCCTTGATCTGTCGCAGCTTTTGTAGCAGCTAAGAAAACGAGTTCGTCAATATCGGTTTCACCCTCGTACCATCGACGCTCACTTTCTCGTAGCTTCAGGAAAATGAAGCATACATCATTTTTGAATGTCCAAGCGGCAGAAGCCAATGCCCTCATTGAAGGATCAGAGATTCCTGCAGAAATGGTTAAGAGTGGCTCGAAACCATGGCGTCGCCCAAAATCTTTTAATTTGTTGAGATCGCTAACCCAATCTCGTTGCTGCGGTCTAAAATACAAAACCATAAATCCATGGTCATCAACAATCCGATTTGCTTCAACAAATAATCTCTCAATATCGGTGAGAAATTGCTCTTTGCTGTGTTTGTCCGCTCTTGATGGAGCATTGCTAATAACAACTTCGTTATGAAGCCTATCGTTATCTTCTCTTAGTGAATATCCCATAATTGGGTGTACTCTTTGGGCATGCTCAAAGTATTGGGCATTGTCTCCATATGGAGGATCTGTCAGCAGAAGATTAACTGTATTGGGTGGGATAGTATGCAAAAAGCTACGATAATCCATAGAACTAACTTCCAATAGATTTAAATCGAAATTCTGCGTAGCAATGTAGGTTTTGCGTTCTTCCAGCTTTTCCAAGAACCTATGGTATAGATTAGTTTCCTTTAAGCGATTTTCAGGACAATGATTGTCCTGACTTTTACTGCGGTAATCAGTGTATTTTCCGCAGTGAGTAATTGAAATAAGCGTATCCTCGAAGAATGTGCGAGTGGATTCCGGTAGCTCAGCAATAGCGTTCTTGAGAGTCATTAAAGCAATTTGTTGACGCTTGGAGAACAAATTTTGATATGCTGTATATTGCGGAGCAGTGAAATTTAGTCGAGAATTCTCAATTAATTCAACGTTGGGGAAATCACAGGGCATAGCTTCCACTTGAAGGCGCACAGCTTCATCAAAATCATCATAGTGTTTTTCTGTGCATCCACAATGACATCTATAACGGCGATTTCTAAAAATTACGTTTTCACCGTTTGCTCCAAGACGTTCATGCGGTGTTGGATGGTAATACTCAAGAGGGTCACGATCGAAGAATAAGCCGTCAAAAGATAGCTCTGTTCCGCAGTTCGGACATCTTGTTTTATAGATGGCATTCATAGTAGGTTCTACGCGCTGTGTAATAAAACGCAAAGAAGCACAGTACTCCTCTGAATCCGGGACGCCACGGAATGGAGCCGTAGACATTTTGTAGGCGTATGGTTCCCATTCATTAAAGAGCACATGACGGCCAGCATCAAGCGCAGCATATGCAAATGTACCAGAGCCCCCGAACGGGTCTACAACAACCGCATTTTCATCCGTGAGATTCTCGATCAGTGTTCTTGCAATTGTGCGACTCTTTCGGCCAATGAACGGGAATATCTGTTCGGACTGATCTCGAGGTTGCCTATTGAGAATTGTACTTTGTAAGCGAATCATTCGTTGTCGCAGATTTTCCTGTTCTGCGTAGTCTAATAACCAATACATTATTTACACCTCCATACACCATCCTGAAACACAAAGGAACCATTGATAACATCAATAAAAGTTTTGTACTTTGTAGATAGAATTTGTAGATATCCACGCTCAAAAGATTCTTTGAGCATACCACAGTCATACAAATCTTGAGAAGTTATCAAAAGAAGATTATGTAGAACTTCATGCAGCATATGGAAAAAGGCTTAGGAATGCAGAAGAGAGTATCCGGGCAATCCAGAAAGAAATGGATAACATGTTGGAAAAAGCAGATGCTTCTAACACATGGCTGGATTATTTTGTGAAATATCAGGATATTGAAGTGCTGACCAGGACGGTAATCGTGGAATTGATTCGGGAAATCAGAGTCCATGACAAAAAGAATATTGAGATCGTCTTTGACTTTGATGACTGTTATCAGGCATTGCTGACACAGCTTCCGGCTATGGGAGTGGAGGTTGCAACAGATCCGGATAACAATCTGCAGGTCAAGATAAAGGAGGTTGTATAAAATGGCACGAAAAAGCAGGAAAAATATTTCTGAAACGGTCAGCGGTGCAGCCGTTCAGGAAGAGATCAAAAGACCGTTCCGGGCAGGGTTATATGCAAGGATTTCTATGGAAACAGAGGAAACGATATTTTGATTCTTTTCGGGAGGGAGTGGATCTGACTGTTCCCTTAAAGAATATTATCAATGAGTTCTATTCCAAAGACCTTGCAAAAAAGAGCAGCAGTGCAAAAAAAGCATTGTGGAGAGAAGGGAAATTTACCGGTGCCTGGGAACCCTATGGATATAGGAAATCAGAACAGGACAGACACCAGCTGGTAGTTGACGAGGAAGCTGCCGGACATTTACGGGCAATTTTTTCTATGTATATGGATGGATGCAGTTACAGTGATATTGCAAAAAAACTCAACGCTGATGGCGTCTTGTCCCCAACTTTGCAGAGGGAATATTATAGATCCGGGGAAAAGCCATCCCCAGAGTCCAAACCGTGGAATAATTATGAAGTAAAACGTGTGCTTCAGGATGTTCATTGTACCGGGGATTCCGTATATGGAAAATATCAGCAGAGCGTTTTCCAGGGAAATAAGCAGAGAAACAGACCGGAGAGTGAGTGGATCTATGCAGAGAATACCCACGAAGGGATTATAGATAAAGAGCTGTTCCGCCAGGTACAGGAAAAAATCCGGGAATTTACGGAAGAATATAAAAAGAGGCATCAGCTGAATAATGGAGCCATCCGGAGCCAGAATTTTTATACCGGCAAGATCAGGTGTGGAGGATGTGGCAACCGCATGATCCTGTCCAGGGAAAAGTCCGGGACATTTTATTATATCTGCGGTGCCAATGCAAACCATAAATCAGGAGGAAACCAGTGCAAGGGGCACAGGGTCAAAAAAGAATACGTGGATGAAGATGTCCTTCGTCTGATCCAGTCACATATGAAAAACGTACTGGATACAGAAAAAATGATCCGGGAAATGAACTCCGCTTCCAGAAACCAGACGCAATATTTGCTTTTGGACAAGGAAGTAGGGAAACTTCGGCGGGAACTGAGCCGGATCAGTAAGCGTAAATCTGATTTATATGAGGATTATTCGGAACGCCTGATTACAGAAGAAGAGTACATGCAGTTTTCCCGTATCTATTCCAATGAAATAGAAAACATCAAGAGCCGTCTGGATGCAGTATTGACGGCGCAGGTACGGTATTCCCAAGATTATCATATCGAAGAAGGATGGGGGAAAGTGATACATACTTATATGTCTAAGCGGAAGCTGACAAAAGAAATGGTGGATGCCTTTGTGGATTCCATTATTATCCATGGTAAGTATGATTATGAAATCAAACTGGTATATGATGACCAGTTCGCTGAATTGCAAAAGATAATGAAAGAGAAGGAGGCACAGTCAAGATGACAGAAAATAGGAAAACAGCTGTCTATATCCGTTTATCTATGGAAGATGAGAATGTGGATGGCAGAACCAAACTGGAAAGTGACAGTGTGACTTCTCAGAGGATCCTGTTGAAATCGTTTGTGATCGATCAGCTTGGTGTGGATGAGTCGGATATCCTGGAATATGTGGATGACGGTGTTAGCGGCACCCATTTCAAACGCAATGGTTTTCAACAGTTGCAGGAGGATATGAAAAGCGGACAGATCGGCTGTGTAGTTGTGAAAGATTTCTCCAGGTTTGGCAGGGACTATCTGGAAGTGGGATTTTATATTGAGTATATTTTTCCGCTTCTTCAGATCAGATTTATTTCCATTAATGACAGTTATGACAGTGCAGCCAGCTCTGGAATGACCGGCGGTATGAATGTGGCTTTGAAAAATCTGGTTTATAACATGTATAGCCTGGATTTGTCGAAAAAAATCTCATCCGCAATGCAGATCAGAATGAAAAACGGTACAAGGCTTCCGGTAAATGCCAGATATGGTTATAGAAAGGGCAAAGATGGAAGGCTGGAAGTTGATCCAGATGCGGCTAAAGTGGTGAAGATGATCTTCCAGATGGCTGCAGAAGGTATGAGCTTTGCAGAGATCACAAGGGAACTGAACAAACAGGAAATTGCCACCTGTGATGAGCAGAAAATGTCAAGAGGAGAGCAGGTTCAGTTCCGACGATTTGATACCATCATGAAAAAACGCTGGAATCCAACCACAGTATCTGCAATCATCCGGGATGAGATTTATATTGGAACCCGGATATGGGGTAAAACACGCTGCAGTATGCACACCGGTCATAAGGCGGTTCTTAATGACGAGTCTGACTGGATCAGGCTGGAAAACCACCATGATCCGATTGTTGACAGGGAACTGTTTGAAAAAGCGAACAGACTGCATCCGAAAAAATCCAGAGGTGTTGCAGAAACAAGAACCAATTATACGCTGGCAAGACGCAAGAAACAGCCAGCACTGATGTTGTGTGCACACTGTGGTCATTGTCTGGTAAGAGAAACGGAGCATCTACTGAAATGCTCGGATGGGCGTACCAGCGGTGATCATGTCTGTCGAAGCCTGGTGGTCAGACGTGAGCCAATGGAAAAGCATATCCTGGAACTTGTTCATCAGTTTGCATCTTCCATGCTGGAAAACCGGAAGATTGTTGAATCAAGGAACCAGAGCAAAGGTATGAAGACAAATGTTGCAGAATTGTTGAAACAGAGCCGCCAGTTGTCTTCTGAAAAAATGAGACTTTATGATGGGTACAAAGATGGTTGTATTGATCGGGAACTGTACAAGCAGAAAGCAGAAAAGATAGGCAGACAGTTGGAAGAAATCAGACGAAAGATAGCAGAGTCTGAACGTGATGCAAAGATGCTTAAGCAGGACAATACTGCGAAGGAAATGAAACTGGAAGAATTTCTGAACATGGAGAAATTCGATACAGAGAAGTTACGGGAGATCATCAAGGTTATCCGGGTGCATAGCCAGGAGGAAATCGAAATTGAATGGAATTTTGATGATGTATTTTTAGGGCAGAGATAAAATGTTCTGGACAAGAGCGATTTTGTGGAAGATAATAAAAGTGCTGGGGTACCTGATTGGAATGGTCAGGTACTATCCGGCAAGAAAAAAGAAATATTTTTTTTGTCCCATACTTGACACGTCCACATGTCTGCAGGCACACCTATTGTTCCGATATGGCAAAATCGGGGATGAATCCAAAGATACTGCAGTACCTTATGGAACATAGCGATATTTCAGTAACGATGAATGTATACACACATATCAGCTGTCAGGATGCAGAGGAAGAACTGAATCGTATTGCCGGTGGTGAAGGGAGAACCTGTCCCCCAGTTTTCCCCTTGTTTGAAAAAAACAGTTAAGAATGGATTGACAAAGTGTAAAAAAAACGCTTGAATATAATTACCTTTTAGGGAAGAATAATTTGGAGAAGTTGAGAACATCGGGAATTTACTTCCAACAGGGTGCGTGAAAAGAAGTAATCTGCAGAAAAAGGGTGAAAGTGTATGGATTAAATGTGGTGAGAAAAAACGGATGAGGCGGCTTTTTATTCTGTTAGCAGCTGTCCTGACGGCAGCGGCAGCAGTAGGATTAATGGGATCCGTCCGTGGAAAATGGGAATTGCTGATGATACCGTTTACATTGGAGTAAAAGATGGAAAGCAGTATAAATTATACTGCATATCCGGTGAAGGCGAAATTGTATTTGAGAAACCTTTTGTAAGCTTGCAGTAAGGGGCCAGGGACAGGTTCCCCTGACACAGAATAAATCGGAGGGACAACTTTGAAGAGCAGGAAAACATACATCAATTATCTGGCATTGGCTGTTCTGCTGCTTTTGGCAGCAGTTTGTCTGCTGTCCGTATCGCTGAATAACAATCAGGCAGCGTTGTCGATGCCGATTCCTCTGACTTTCAGCGGGGAGTACAGCTATGACGGGGAGAATTGGCTTCCTCTGTCTGAAGAGGCAGAGCTTTCTGCACTTCGCGGCAGTGTAATCCTGCGGGGACATCTGGACGGCGAGATCCCGGAGGGAGCCTATTTATATTACTACCGCAACCATATTGGTGTCAGTATGTACATCAATGGGGAGCAATGTGCGTTGGATCCTGTCTCACAGTGCTTGTCCATGGGCATTGATTTGATGTCATCCATGTGTGGGAAGGAATGGACAAGTATCTATTCGCCCGGCATTCAACCGGAGGACGAGCTGGAGATCTTCCTGTATAATCCTCATGATCATGGAAACGCGGCCGCCTATCGGGATTTCCTGAATACACTCTGCTGCGGTCCGAATCCGGAAAAAACCGGGCTGCTGCAAAGAAATCTGGAGACCTATGGACAGCCTTTCCGGATTGCAGGAGAACTGTTTATCGTTATGGCTATGATTCTCCTGGGCACAGCGATGGCCTCCGTTTTTTTTCGTATTACTATTGGCGGCAGGCTGTTTATCATGGCGCTGATAATCCTGTTTGCCGGCGGATTTTTCATCTTTGATGCCATTGATGTATGCTTCTTGATCGACTTGCTGGTGCTGAATACTTATGCCCGGCAGCTTTGCATGATGCTGGCGGTTTCTTGCCTGGGATTTTATCTCTGTGATGTTCTGACCGGAAAAATGCAAAAAGCAGCAAGGGCGGCAGTTCTGCTTAGTGCACTTTTGAATGCTGTTCTGATCGTGTCGTCTTTTACCGGTGCAGCAGTTATTTATGATACCTATATTTACTGGGCTGTTTCTCAGTGGCTTTTGTGCCCTTTGCTGGCGGTCTGCTGTATTTTTCAGCTTTGCCGTACAGGAAAGAAAAACGCACTGGCGCTGGTTTCGGGGATTCTGATGTGCACAGCCATACTGCTGGACATTGCCGGTGTTGGTTCAAGTATCCTGTCCCACGGAAACTGTTCCAAAGGGATGTTTTGTATTCTCTTTGTGGTACATATCGCTGCAGCTGCCAAAGGCATTGCGGATGATTACAGAGCCTCTGTTCAGGTGCAGAAACTGGAAAAGGAACTGCAGGAAAGCCGGATCTCCATCATGCTCAGCCAGCTTCGGCCGCACTTCCTGTTTAATGTGCTGAACAGCATCTACTACCTGTGCGGGAAAGAACCGGAAACCGCGAGAAAAATGATTGATAAGTTCTCTTCCTATTTGCGAAACAATCTTGCTTCCCTGGATCAAAAGACAATGATTCCTTTCAGCAGGGAGTTTGACCATATTCAGACTTATCTGGAACTGGAAAAGCTTCGATTCGAAGAAGAGCTGACCATAGTTTACGACATTCAGGAAGACGGTTTTTCACTGCCTGCTATGACTGTTCAGCCTCTGGTGGAGAATGCGGTAAAGCATGGAATTACAAAAAAGCGGGGCGGCGGTGTTCTTGCCCTGGCCACACGGGAAGAGTCAGAAAACTATGTCATTACGATCACCGACACGGGGGTTGGTTTTGACCCTGAGCACTACATGGACGACGGGGAAGTTCACATTGGCATTGAGAATGTGCGCCAGCGGCTGGAACACATGGCAAATGGTACGCTGAAAATCACCAGTATTCCTGGAGAAGGAACTGCTGCCGTGATTATCATTCCGAAGAAGGAGGACATTCATGCATGGTGATTATAGCTGTAGATGATGAAAAATTAGCATTGGAAGCCCTGATGAATGCGATCCGGGAAGCAGCTCCTGAAGCGGAGCTGCACAGCTTCCGATGGAGTGAGGATGCGCTGATGTTTGCAGAGAAATCCCATATCGATGCGGCGTTTCTGGATGTGGAAATGACGGGTGCAAATGGAGTGCAGCTGGCTCAGAAGCTGATGCTGTACCAGCCGCAGATTAATATCATCTTTGCTACGGGCTACGGGAAGTACCGGGCTTCGGCTTTTGATCTCCATGCCAGCGGCTATCTGGTGAAACCGATCACCGCCGAAAGGGTGCAGGTAGAACTCGCCCACCTTCGTTACCCGGTTCGTCTGGCCAAACGTGTACAGGTATATACCTTTGGTAACTTTGAAGTTTATCTGGATGGCAGGCCCATAGAATTCAAGTACAGCAAAACAAAGGAACTGTTTGCCTATCTGGTGGACCGCAAAGGCGCGATGTGCACCGTTGGGGAAATGAGGTCTGTTCTTTTTGAGGAGGATCAGGGCCACGAGACTTATTTTAAGAGTTTGCGCAGGGATCTGCTGGACACACTGGAAGCGGCTGGCTGCCAGGAAATAATCTCCCAGCAGCGAGGAAGACTGGGCGTTGTGCCGGAGCAGATTGAATGCGATTATTTTGATTATTTAAATGATAAGGGAAAAGGGAAAGCAGCATACAGAGGTGAATATATGACCCAGTACAGCTGGGGAGAATATACCAATGGTCTGCTGGGAAGATAGTGGGGACAGGTTCCTTAGAGGGAACCTGTCCCCACTTGCCTTTGCCTACTTTCTGCCTACTTTAGAATTATATAATAGACTGCAAATTGATACTGATTCAAGGAAACGAAGATGATTCACAGGATAGTGAGGTTAGATATTGGGGGGATACCGCGTGGTGTTTGTAACTGTGGATGAGAGTCGTGTGAGGCTTGAAAACCTGACAAAACTGCTGGTTCGCACTTTCCCCGGCAGCGTAATCTATCAGTATACTGATCCGGGATTCGCCGTTATTCATATGGAGAATCGGAGGATCGATACGGTGTTTGTTCATATAAATGTTTTGCAAAAAAATGACTGGAAATTACTGGCACTGCTGCGAAGAAAAAAGTCAAATCTGCAGGTTTTCGTCCTTGCCGAGGGCGAACAGTTTCGGGAAACTGCCTTACAGCGCGGAGCCTGGGAATACCTGGTTCGTCCTGTTACCGGACAGAAGCTGCGTGAGACCATCTATAGTATGACAGAAGAGAGTGCAGGACTGTTTTGATGACGAATGAAAAGGGAAAGCAGAAAGGGGACTGATGTTTTGAAAAATATACGAATATTATTGCCAAAGGGGGGCGTTTTCAGGAGAATGTTCGCCCTTTTTCTTGCGTGTGTGATGCTTTTTTCTGCAACGCCTGTTCAGGCTTTTGCACAAGAGGATACCTCTTATCTTATAGAGGAGACGAATCCGCAAGAGGATGTGAATCTGATAGAGGATACGGGTCTGACAGAAACAGTGAATCTGGGTGAAGATATCAATCTCTCAGGGGATACAGGGCCTTCAGAAGGAACAGAGCTGTCAGAGAACACAAATACGACAGAGGACTCAGAACTGATAATAGAGGGGGAAGAGTCAGAAGCAAATCCCCTTGAAACAGAGGGGGAAGAGTCAGAAGCAAATCCCCTTGAAACAGAAGGGGAAGAGTCAGAAGCGAATCCAACAGAAACTGAAGGAGAAGAGGCGATAGAGGAAACGTTCCAGACGGAGATGGAAGATCCGATCGATGATACGGAGCTGCTAGAGGGGACGGAAACGACCGAGAATCTTCAGCCGGAGGAAACCCTGCCGAAGGACATTACCAATTGCATGGATCAGCTGACGTTGTCGATGAAGAAATGGTGGTATGAGGATCAGGAGAACACAGTTGACGTAACAGAAGAAAAGTATGTTGATTTTTCCGAATTCATACAGGATCCGGACGAACCTGTATGGGCAGGCGTAAGCCTGAAGTATGAAGCGGTTGGTTTTCAGGAAGGGGACTGGTTCACCGTTGTACTTCCGGAGCAGTTTGAAGATGTGCAGATTGAAGAAGGTTTTGTATTCCCGGAAGGAATGGAAGGATCTTTGAAAGAACTGGAGGAACCAGAACAGGGCACAGAACTGACGATGCGCTTTTCAACTGTGGAAGAAACGTTTGACGGTGAGCTTCCGCTGCAGTTTCGTTTGTCAGCACTGGAAGATGTTTCCATCCTGCTTCAGGAGGATGCAGATCGTCAGAATGAGTATGTGGTGATTCCGCCTTTTGCGGAAACGGAGCAGGAAGGAATGGTTGGAGTATTTTCACTGCGAAGCGGCAAAGCGGAAACGAATACATTTTCCATCAAAGGAGAAATTGTATTTGATGAGAACCTGGGCGGAACCGACTGGCGCAGTATCCTTCGTCCGCTGGAGTTTGACCAGAATATCAAACTCATCGCGACCTATCAGGATGCTTCCGAAGTCGATCATACGGTGGAATACTATGCCCAGGACAGCGCACCCCAGGACGCGTTCTATTTGATGATGACCCATGACGGTGAGGGTGGCGGCAGTTTTGAGATCATTAATGTCCCTAAGAAGGTGACGCTGGAGAATGGATTTAATGCTGAAGTAACAAAATACAACGTATCGGTGGACACTCAGTATCCCTATTACGAGAATGAAAACGGTGGATTTGATGTAACGGACATGGGGGCAACGCAGACAGTTTCTACGCTGCGGCTGAAGGTTAAATCCCAGAACCTGACGCTGGATCCTAACGTCGTAGGGGATCAGACACCAGCGACCTTCCCCATGGATGTGACATTTACCAAGTCCAGCGGAGCGGTAACAGAGCAATCCACATTATCCAAGACCGTGAATCCTACAAACATAGCTTCCACCACAATTCAGGTTCCTGTGGGTATTGATTTCAGCGTTGTTCAAAATCTGATTGAGGGGTACAAGCTGGATTTGCAATATACAGTTACTACCCAGACAGAAGGATCAGAACCTGTATCAAATATTCAGAACGGTAATGCCACTGGTACAATTGTGGAAGGTACCAATGTCACTGTCACAACAAAAAACTATATGCAGAACCTGACGTATCCTTTATCAGTTACCTGGGTGGATAATAATAATTCCGGAAGACCGGTTTTAGGGGAGAGCAGTTTCAAGCTGCAATATAAAACCGAAAGTGGAGAGTGGACAGATCTTACAGAGGCATCCAAGGAGACTCTCGGTATCGATAATCTTCCGACCTTTGACGCATCCAACGCGGCACTGGGGAAATATGTCTACCGTGGCCTGCCAAGTATAGATGCAGAGGGGAATTCCCTGTCCTATCAGGTCGTGCCATTCGACCTGCCGGGATATACCGTGTCCGCCGATGCGACGAATAGCAAGTTTACCTACCGACAGACCACCACCTTTAATGCCACCATCTCCTGGATGGATAGTGACAATGCAGATAATAAGCGCCCGGACGCCCTGCCGCTGAATCTGTACCGCCGTGCTGCAAACGGAAGTTATGAGTTAGTCAGTGAGGATGTTCCTGTAAACAAAAATAGTGATAATACATGGAGCGTATCGGTATCTGACCTTCCCCGATATAACGACTCCAATCAGGAATATGATTATGTATTGGTGCAGGGAACCATTGGCGAAAATAACACTGTTACCCAGACTACAATTGACTCCTACAAGACCTTCTATGACAACGGCACTGGAAATTATGGCAACGACATCGCTTTGTGCCACAACGGTGGAACCATATCCCAGCGTATTTCGGGTGTGGTGGATTTTAGTGCTACAAAGAAATGGAAGGATAATGTGAGCACAACAGAAGAGCGACCGGAGACCACTGTGACATTGTGGCGTTATTCGGTTCCGAAAGATGGTGACCACAGCATTGACACAATGTATAATTCTGGACTGGCTGCCCAGGTCATTTACCGAAAGACGACCACAGATGCATCTGGAAATCCGACTTATCAGGACGTTCTTTTGTCCTATCAGCTGAACAAGCAGGATGGAGAACGCATTACTTTTGACCAAAATACGGTTCACGATCTGCCAGATGGTTTTAAACTGCCTGCCTATGATGAACAGGGAAGGAAGTATGTCTATTTCGTCCGCGAGACTGTGGATTCCGAATACTATGAGACATCCTACACCTCAAATGTTGGGGTTACATTTGCCCAGGGAGCCCCTAATGGCGGAACGATAACCAATACCCGTCGGGAGAAGTCAGCGGTCAACATCACCAAGGTCTGGCAGTGCCCCTCCAACCTTCCAGATATTGAGGGTGTTTCTGTTCAGATGAAGATTCTGGCTCCAGATCAGGATGATAACTATGAGGAACTTACGGTATATTCCGCAAAGTTGAACTCTTTTGATAAATTAACTGGTGATGAGAAGACAGAAGCACAGACATTGTCCGGCTTTGCAGAGAGCATTGCCACTCTGGATCTGCAGTTCTATGTCAATATTTATGATGAAAATGGCCTTCCTTATGACATGACAAAGGCGGTCATTCAGGAAATAAAAGTGCTGGATAAAAATAAGAATGAAATTGATGTGTCCTATTCGGGTGAAGCAAATTTAGGAACAGGGATGTTTACACTAGAGGGAAACCAGTATACGGCGGCCTCTACATATATTAATCAGACAGTGCTTGCCGATGGTATGAAGCAGTTCCAGTATAAGGAGACTAACACAATCTCCGGTGAACGGAATTATACTCTTATCAAGAAGTGGCAAGGTTTTGAAGCTTCAGAACTTGATAATTATGCCTCTGTGTCTTTCAGTTTGAAACGCCGCAGCAGCAAAGATGGGGCAAGTTATGAACAGGTGAATACTCCGGCTGGAGAAACCACATGGCTGGTTACTAAAGAGGCAGGATGGCAAAGTGTACTGAATAATTTGCCTAAGTATGATAATCAGGGTTATGAATATTTATACAGTGCTGAGGAGGTTGCTGTTAAAGATACGAATGGCAATACAGTGACACAAAACTGGTCTTCTTACCATTACCGTACAGAGGATTCAACCACGGTGACGAATTATAGAGGCACCGGTGGCAGCGGAGCTTTCTACATCACCAAGGAATGGATGGATAACGGGGATACAGAAGCCCGGAAGGCAGTAACTGTCAGGATATATCGAAAGTCGGATGTTCTTAATGCATTGCAAGAAAAGCAGGACGAGGAAGTTGTAGATCTGAATTCTCTTAATATTGGGTATGCGTCGTGCCAGCTTTCTTCTGAGAATAACTGGTTTTGTGAGATTGCCCTTTCAGCTGTTGAAAATGAGATTACTCAGAAGGGAGGCAGCTCAGTTCAGTCCACTCCTGGTGTAGGAGATTATCTGATTTTGGAATATCAGGTAGGTGGTGAATCCGATGGTGCACACCCTGCCAGCTATACCGTTTCCCAACTGAAGAGTGCTATCGAATCTGAGAGTGTGTATACGTATAACATCTCTGGTACGGTTTCCAATTCTCAGCGTCAGTACGAGACGTTGGTAAATAGAGCAGCAAATGGTATGCTGGTGACCATCACCAACATTCGTATTGGCCAGGCATCTCTTGAGGTTACAAAAAACTGGTTTGACGAAAACAATGTCGGAGGTATTCGACCGAATTCCCTTCAGTTCCAGGTCTACCAGGACGGTCAGGTCTATATGCCAGGAGTGAACAGCGGCATTGGCCAGATATCTGGTGATGGTGCAACATGGGATCCGGCCACCGGAATCATCACCGTGTCTCGTATAGCCAATGCCAATACGGAGTCCAATTGGTCCTTACGGCTGGAAAATTTGCCGCTGTTCTCAGAAACCGGTGTTCCCCACACTTATAATGTGGAGGAAATAGAAGATACCCAGCAGGGAACAGGCGGTAAGAATCAGAATGGTGGCTCTTCCTACTATCTTTCGGAGAAAGGCGATATAACGGTAACGTCGCATGATAGTATTCCGGATCGTGTGACCTATGGATTCTCTTTCGATAATACCCTTACCGGCACCATGGTACATTCTGTTCACAAAACCTGGAATGATATCGACAGCGGCGGCTTTGACCGTCCCGACTTGTATCTGACCCTTTATCGATACTTAAGGAGTGATGAACAAAACAATCCAACCACATCTGTAGAAGCACTTGATTCGTATGAGAAGTATTCCGACTGCGAAGATCCGATCTGGACCGTGGATAATGCCTACCACTGGAGGGCTGAGGTAACCGGACTGCCCCGGTATGACGATCAGGGACGGGAGTATGTCTACCGCTTCCAGGAGGCTTTGAATAATAACGGTGTGACCGTTTACGGAACTTATGTGCAAACAGCGGAATACCTTGTGAAAGAGTGTGATACTTGTAAAGGCCTGGGAATTTCCTATGCAGCGCCTTATGACAAGTTCACAAACACTCTGACTGATAATATGACTGTCAGTGGCGTTAAGACCTGGAAGGGATTTGAAGGGTATGAGATTGAACAAAAGGATTATCCAACAGTTACTATTGAACTGTATCGTTCGCTGAATCCTAATATCAATCCTTTGAATAAGAAAGATACTGATGAAGAATTTAAGCAGTGGATATCTGATAGTACCATCGAGAAAGTTACTGAGGTTGTATTGAGGTATGATGCAGAAAATAACTCTTACCCGACAACATATTCTTTTGGTACGGAAAGTAATCCTCTTCCCAAATTTAACGGAGAGGGGCGGCGGTGGTATTACTCGATCAGGGAAGTTTTTCCAGATACGATTACGAACAGTTTGTATACCGAGAACTTTGACAATGGAACATTGACCAATGTTTTTCTCAAAAACGGGAACCGGCGAACCATTCAGGTGATGAAAACCTGGAATAGGGGGAAACTGCTGGAAAATGAAAAAGATAAATATCCTTCCGTTACGTATTATCTGTATAGGTATGAAGAGGGCGTGAGTCCTGAAAATGCTGCACTGCTGAAAAGTATTCAGGTTTCTGCTAATGATGTTGCTGCAAATGCTAATTGGGCTGCAACGGGAGAGGGGCAGGAGAAACCGCCGTTGTGTGAGTTTAAGGATCTGCTGATTTATTCTCCTTTTGGCAAACCGTATTATTATTATGTCACCGAAAAAGCAATCAGTGGCTATTCCATCAGTTATTCGGATGAAGCCGGAATTGGGGAAGGTTATTCGGGTAATAGACGAAGTGACGTTATCAGTATTCCCGAAAACCCATTTACACAAGAGAGTGATCATACTGTAAAGGTTGGTACCACCAACACTTATGATAATCCTGGCTTATTGAATATTTCCGGGAAGAAGTACTGGAACGACTATGGAAACAGTGATCTCATTTACGGCAAACGTCCCGACTCCATTGAGGTGACTCTTAAGCGTTATACTCAGAATGAGAGCGGTCAGGCCAACATGGTTTCGGAAGAGACGATTGAACTTTTATCTGTGGAGACACAAGGAAAGCCATATATTCTATGGGAGAAATCTGTTAATGGTGATAATAATTATTGGCAATATACCATCCACAATCTGGAACGCTACGCCCCTAATGGCATGCCGTATATTTACAGCGTAACGGAAACACCGGTGGATGGCTACAAACAATTCAATGGGGCGGTCTCTGGATCCGTAGGAACGACCGGAGACCTCTCGTTGGCCGTGCTGACCAACAGCCTTGGTACGACCTACTATGTCCGTAAAAACTGGATGGACGGCAACAACAAGTACGGTCTTCGCCCCACTAGCATTACGGTTGTGCTGCAGCGATCCAATGACGGTGGCAATACTTGGCGGAATATTCCATGGGAAAGCAGCTTCGGCACCTATGACGAGACAGCAAAGAAGTGGACCGGCCTGCCTAGCGTGACTACGGATGAAAGCGGAAAGAAAATCGTGTCTATCAAGCTTACCGCGGATTATGTCATGAACAACACCAAGGGTAACTCTTGGCAATACACCTTCACCAATCTGCCGGAGAAGGATAAAGACGGAAAAAACTGGACATACCGTTGTATTGAGACCAAGATTGATAACGCAGCTGTTGAAGAAAAGAATAATATATTTAAAGCTGGTGCTTATACCTGTACTTATCCTATACAGGATGACGCTAAAACTGTTATCCAGAATAAGCTGGAGTCCACCTCTTTGCATGTGACGAAGAATTGGGAAGGGGATCAGAACGACCTGTATCATTCCCGACCGGATAGTATTACCTTTGTCCTTCAGATGAGGGGGATTGTGCAAACTGATACCCCTTCTGTAAGTCCGGAATCTGGAGGAACATCAGGAGAATCTGGCGGAACATCAGGGGAATCTGGCGGAACATCAGGGGAACCCGGCGGTTCCGAAGGAAATTTTGACCTTTCCGATTGGCAGAATGTAAAAGTAAATGGCCAGGATTATACCTTTACCATCTCGAAGGCTGAAAACTGGAGAAAAACTTTGCAGGATCTTCCCGTGGCAATCGTAGGAGAGGACGGCAGAACCTACTATACTTTGTATTTCCGTGCTGTAGAGAAACATGTGGATGATACAGTGGATGCAAATGGGAATACGATCCTCGGAAATAAAGTGTCGGGTGCACAGAACTATGAGGATAAGACTAATTATAATCTAGAATCCTCTGATCACTCCTATAATAGTACACTTAGTCGTAACGAGAGCAAAATCACGAACCAATTGATTCTGGATGAACCGGCAAAGAATATTTCAATTACCAAGAATTGGAAACGTCAGTCAGGTGAGTCAGTAACTGCAACCTTTGAGCTTCTCTATAAGACCGTAGAGGAAGGAGAAAATAGCTGGCACTGTTTTGGCAATCAGTCAATCAGTGGCACCTGGACGGGGCACACTGCAGCCAAAGGCTGTGTCCTTCAGACAGATACCTCAACAGGTACGTGTACTAATACCCTGACATGGTCGGATCTTCCGAAGTACGACAGGGAAGGGAAAAAACTTGTCTACAAGGTCGTGGAGCATCCGATAGCGGGGTACAAAATAGAATACGATGAAAAGGCCTACACTTACACCTTTACCAATATCGAGCTTCAAAACTACACGGTGAAAAAGAAATGGCAGAATACCGACTATGCTGAAAAAGAGGGCTCTGGGTTTACTGCCACTTTCCAGCTTCAGCAGAAGATTGCGGATGGTGAATGGAATGATGTAGAAGGTAAAACCTGCACCCTTATTTCGATCACTGCGAATGATAAGAACCAATCGTATACCTGGGCAGCTCTGCCGAAGTACACCACGGATGGAACGATAATCACTTACCGTGCGGTGGAGACTAAGATTAATGGGGTAGGTGTGGATGCCAATAATACCAACGGATCCTATATTGTTAGCTATCAGTATAATAATGGAACTGTACTTCAGTATGATCCGGCTTTTGCGGGCACCGAAACGGTTGCCACGAATCGTATGGTGTATGGCTTCGTTAACTTAAGCAAAGCCGCCGCCTATCTGGCTCCCGGAGTAACTCCGGATGGAAGCAAAAAACTAAAGAATGTTGTATTTGACATCTATTCCGGCACTGGTACTTCTAAGACGCTTTATGCTTCGGGCATTCAGACAGACGAGAACGGCAACTTGATCCGCAATGACGACGGAACCTATGGCACGAAGCATAAGTACCTGATATCTGGTACCTATACGTTGATGGAACGCAGCACAAATCCTGGATATAGTGTCTGGAAGGATGGTGTAACTTTTACTGTCGGTGTAAATGGACCAGAGGATTCGACAAATAAAGATACAGGAGAACACGGCACGGCCTGGATCAGTACGAGTGGAAGCGAAAATTCCGTTTTGTCTCTGAGCACGGAGTATAAGTCAAGTGGACAATCATATCATACCTTTGGTAATACTGAGAATTGTACGCCGAAAACAAACAGCGGTGATGCTTACAATCTTGAAACTCGAGGTGTAATTGAGTTTACAAAGACCGGCCCAAATGGTGAGGCACTTGATATCCATGCAGGTGCATCTGGAGAATCTAAGGCTTACTTTGGTGTGTACACAGATGCTACGTGTAACAAACAGATTGCCGGCATGATGTCAGATAGTACAGGAACGAAGATGGTTCTGACCACGCTTGACAAGGATGGAACGGATAAGGAAACAAAATTCTGTGGCATAATGAATACGGCAGGCATTCCTTATCTCCGCAAGAGTACAGACAATCTGTTAACGTTGCTTTCAGGTACCTATTATTTGAAAGAACTAGTGGCTCCTCCGGGATATAAGCTGGATGGCACAGTTCGAAAGGCGATTGTTCCTGAAATTCAACAAAACAATGGAAGCAACACCTATGCAAACAACAAAGCCGGCATCATGTTAATAGGGGAGTCAAGCGGAAGTACCGAATATCAATGGGCAAATACTGAGAATCAGGTAACTCTTTATAAGAGAGACCAGTACGGCAGACATGTTGACCTGGGAGAGAATGGATATCTGGAACTTAAAGTAGAAGGTGAAGGCAACAAATTCTTGACCGGAGAGAATACGATCCGGCTGTATCAGAATGCGGCGAAACCTGCAACAATGGCAGACGGTTCTGCTTTTGCCGCAGGCAGTGCACCAAAGATTTCCTATGATTCTGCAACTGGTTCATGGACAATCAAAGGTCTGTTTGATATCGGTAAGACCTATACCCTTAGCGAGCCGGTTACCAGTGTTCCGGTGAATAACATTCATGCCAAGGATTTCTCCTTTACCATAGGTGCGGACGGAAAGATTACCGTCACCTCTACTGACGCAGTAAACAAAGAAAACCCACTGGAAGTTGCTGGAGACGATTACGAGAACTACTATAAATCTGATTCTGGCAATAATGTAGTGGTTCTGCGCGATGTTGTACGGTATCTGACAGATGTTGCATTGAAGAAGGTCAACAAAGTGACCAATGTCTCTATACCGAACATTTCCTTCGAATTGTATAAAATGATTGGCACTGATGAAGAAGGAAATGAGATGTATACATCGGTTTTGGAAAATGATAAATTCCTGACCACCGATAGTAATGGAGTGATTAAACTTTCTGATACAAGCGGATATATGAACTTGATTACATCCTGCGATCTGAAATATGGTCTGGATGTCGGCATGTACTACTTCCAGGAGATTGAGCGAGGTGCATCTGACATCTACCGGCTGATGGATAAGATCTATTTTGAGATTAAACCAAAAGATCCTGGTACAAATCCGGGCAGTTATGAGGATTATGCAACGGTTGAGTTTCAGGATACTGGGGATGGATCTGTTTCACAGACATCAGGGGAACATTCGGCTACCGTTAAGAATACACCTGTCACTGAAAATACCAAGACCCTTCAGTTGACAAAAGTTGATAGTATAAACAGTGCTGAGAAATTATCTGGTGCACAGTTCACTTTGACTTACACCTCCATCACCAATGGGCAGAATGGTGCTCAAACACAGCAAACCTATAACTGTAAAACAGACACTGACGGTGTTCTGTATCTTTGCAATGATACAGGGACTTTTGATAATCCGAAAGTTCAGCCTGATATCTCCAGGAAGGGCACCTATGTTCTGGTGGAAACCCAAGCTCCGGATTATTATATGACTCGGACTCCTGAAATCAAGGTTACGTTCAAGGTGAATTCTCAGAATGAAATCAAAGATGTGGTGTGTTCCGATCCGCTGATCAGTGCAATGGTTGTTACGGAAACGGGGGAACACAAGGCTTTGGAATTGACCGTTAAAAATGAGAAGACGGTAGTCTCCATTGCCAAGAGGAATGATATTGAGAACAATACCAAAACCAGTAATCAGAAGAGTCTGAACGGAGAACCACTTTCTGGTGCTACACTGGAAATCTACGAGGGCATGTATAACAAGGATGCATCCCCTGCTCAAATTCCTGTAAAATCCTGGACATCTGATGCTGCAGGAAACTGGAACGTGGATCCTGGTACACTGAAGGAAAATACCATCTATACCCTCCACGAAAGCCAGGCACCGGTAGGCTATCTGCCAGCGAAAGACATCTACTTCAAGCTGTTTGGTACTACCACGAAAGATAGTAAAGTTGTTTCTAAGCTTTATGTCTGGACGGGAAGCGAAACACCAACTTTGAATGGAAGTAATTGGTCGGAGAGTAGTTCCATCAAGGATACCATGCTGACCATGGTTGATGAAGCAATTATCGCCCCGGTAGATTTGCAGAAGGTTGTAGGCGAAGGTGAAACATACAAAGCACTGCCTGGTGCAGAATTTGAAGTGAAGTCTCTGGATGGTGATATAGTCCTTGGAACTGCTGTTTCCGATAGTAATGGTCATCTGGTATGGAAAACAGTCACAAATCCAAATCAACTGGTTTTCAATTCCAGTCGAAAACGCATTACAGACTCGGAAGAGGATAAATCTTCTGTTATTGAAAAGACCATCATCCTGCGTCAGAATTCTGATGGATATCTGTTCACGGAAACCGATGCCCCGGATCATGCCTATAACAAGGGCGAAAGCTTCACGGTGAAGATTACGGACCAAAACTATATGGATTACCGGGATGGCGGTTATCGGACGGATGTCTATGTGGACATTCTGGCTGCGAGTAGTGCGAATGGTAATACCGTTTCAGAACTTACGGCCAGAGAAAACACGCCTGCAAGTACTGATTTGGTAAATCCACCGTATAAATCCACGGTGACGCTTCACAAATACGATGCCGATGAAGAAGCAAATAACGTTTCTATTCCTGGTACGGAGTTCACGTTGTATCATGCATCAGAAAGCGGTGGTACATGGACGAAAGGAGATGTGGTCACGGACGCATTTGTAGCAGGAGAAAGCACTCCTAATTTATCAGGTGTCTTTACGACAGATGCATATGGAAATCTCTCTATTGAGATACATAACAAGGGGTATTACATTCTGGAAGAAACAAAAGCAGCCACAGGATACGAATTGTCCAATGAATTGTCCAATGTATCGTTCCAGTTTCAGTTGATTGATGATACGACCCAACCCTATGGCTATAACACCATCACGCAGCTCGAGAAGACGAATAACGGTGTGCCTAACGAGAGAAAGAAAGGTACTGTGACCCTCATGAAAAAGGACAGTGGTACCCAAGAAGCCTTAAACGGAGTGGTCTTTACCTTAACCCGAACGGATTCCCCAACAGGCATTTCAGATTATCTGTTGAAAACACCGTTAGAGGTAACTACGGGTATAGTCTATGAGCCAGTGAAAGATAGCGGTACATGGACGTGGAAGGAATCTGCTGGAACGTCCGGTGAGATCAAAGTAACCGGATTGAACTGGGGCGACTACAAGTTAAAAGAAAAAACTGAGAAAAGTGGTTATATCCGATCTGATACGGAATACAGCTTCAAAGTAAAGGCAGATGAACGGACATTCAGCTATGATGTATCCAACAAGAAGAATCAGGTCACTTTCTATAAGACTGATGACGCGGTATCTAAAGGGTTGGCAGGTGCTGTGTTTGAGGTTCATGAAGGTGACACATGCAGTGGATCCTGTACAGCGATTTCTTTCTATTCTTCAGTTTCAGAGACAACTATTGTTAATTCAGTGGTATCCGGCGACGATGGCAGGGTTACCATTTATGGCTTGCCTACGGATACGGCCAATGAAAATTCTAAGACGTATCATTTAGTGGAGACGACGGCACCTAAAGGCTATAAGCTTGCCCCTCCAGTATCTTTCACTATTGATCGCTCCGGTAAAGTTCAGGTAAATGCATCGGATGTGAGTGAAGTGCAGATGAAGGATGAACCGATCAAACTCTATATTAAGAAGATAGGTGAAGATTCATCAGTCACGCTGGCTGGTGCACAGTTCCAGTTGACAGATATCTGTACGGGCAGCTGTGATCACAAGTTGGCCAATGGAGGGGACTCAGAGACAGTTACCACAGAAGCGGGTGGTAATGTTATGATCCCGATTGAGCGCGTGATTGCCGGTCACACCTATCAGTTGGAGGAAACTAAGGCTCCAGATGGGTACGAATGTACGGCAGTGGTAACCTTCAAAGTGAAAGAAGATGGAACAGCTGAACTATTGTCAACCTCTGGTGGTCATACTGCTGCAGAATTGGATTCTAATAAAACAACTTTCACAATCAGTAACGAAAAGATTCAAGTTTCTTTGACTAAGGTAGATTACGAAGACCCAACGAAGAAATTGGGAGGCGTTACCTTTACTCTGAAACCAGCGGAGGGCTCTGGTTTTGTGGAAGGTTATACTGAATCAATCGAAAGTGACGGCACTGTGAAATTGACAACGGATGCAAATGGAACAGTTAGAATTCCTTTAGAATTGATGAAGCATGACAATTCTTACATTCTGACTGAGACCGGCCTGGGAAGTAATAGCAGTTATCGGTTGGCTGAACATGAAGCTGACAGGCAGATTACTTTCAAGGTGGAAAAAGGTGGAACCATTACCATTACAAACCCAAATGATATGTTCCAGCTTGATCAGGATGAAAATGGTGTTATCAATGCTGCCGCTCTGATAGTATCCAATCAGAAGATTACATTGACGGTTGACAAGCAGAATCAGGCAACAGGACAAAAACTGAAAGATGTAACGCTAAAACTGAGTAAGCAAGACACCAATGGAAATTGGAATCCGGTCTCACTTAGTGGTATTACGGATGCAGATGGACAATGGACCACGGATGACACTGGGGCAGTGACCTTTAAGGGAGATAACTTTACTCCTGGTACTTATAAGTTGGAAGAAGTTTCAACCCCGGAAGGCTATAATCTCATTGCGGGACCACTGACCTTTATCATTGACCAGTCCGGAAAGGTGACAGAGGCAGCAGTAGGAAATGACTCGTTGGCTGGTTTGGCAGGAAACTCTTGGAACGCTAAGAATTTCACTATTACAAATCCTGCAGACGGAAAGCCGGGTGAGATTACTCTGAATGTTTCCAATGCAGCTTATACTGATCTGAAAATTATTAAGGAAGGATCGGACGGAGTACTTCTTAATGACGTAGAATTCCGATTAGACTATTGGGATGGTACGCAGTGGCAGTATGTAAATCTGGACAACAATGGAAAAGCAGTTGTAACAAACCATGTTTTAACATCGGGTGGAATAGAAAATGCAAAACGAACAACGGATACGAATGGCATTGTCATTTTCTCCGGCTTGCCTAATGGAAAATACCGACTGACCGAGCTTAAAACATCCCAGGGCTACAATCTGCTCAGTGCACCATTGGAAATTGAGATTGACCGTAACGGCGAGATTTACAAGGTTTCCTATAATGGCGGTACGGAACTGAATCTGACAAGAGAATCAGGAACGAACACCATATCCTTGACCGTCATCAACCAGAAAGGCTTTGTCCTCCCGGCTACCGGTACAACAACTCCACAGCTTCCAAAAGCAGTACTTGGATGGATTGCTTTGATGGAAGGTCTGGTGCTGTATCAATATCAATTACGTGGCAAACGCCGCAAAAGGAAGGGGTGATACTATGAATAGTCAGATACAATTACAACACATCCTTCTGTGGCTTAGCTACAGTGGCCTGCCCCGAATACGGGCAAGCCACAGCACCGGACATTCCGGAGCAAACAACCCAATATTACAAAAAGGAAACGATAAAAATGATGAAAATAAATGTAAAAAAAATGGTTGTTTATTTGTTTATGTTTGTCATGGTTATGACAATGCTTCCCTGCGTGGCATTAGCGGAAGATCCTGATCCTGCGTTGATTGATGAAACTAAAACAGGATCTATCACTGTAACCAAGTATGCAAACACAAATTCATCAGCCATTAAAGGTGACGCAACTGGTACGCAGAGTGATCAACCTACTGATCCAAACTATAAGACTTTACAAGGTGCAGAGTTTGTATTAGTAAAGATTTATGACGCAAATACTGTAATGAATTATTATAATGGTAAAGAAGATGCTTTAATTTTGAATACAACAAAATTGGTGGAGGATAGTTCTGGATGGAAGTACAACAGTAGCGCAGTTGATAGTAGTAACGTTAAGAAGGGGACAACAGATGCTAACGGTAAACTTATATTTTCCAATCTTCCTTTCGGCATCTATATCTTAAGAGAGATTACCGCCCCTGCTCAAATTACCGTTCCTTTGGCAGAGGACAGTCTTATTTCCATTCCTATGGTTAATACACAGTATAAAAGTGGTGGCGGAAGTAATAATAATGGCAACGCAGCATGGATGTATGATGTCTATGTTTACCCTAAAAACCATGAATCTAGCGGTACCGTTGAACTAATCAAACAGGATCAAAACAATCACAAGTTGCAGAATGTCGTATTTGAATTGTATAAAAAAGAGTTTCAGTCGAATGGTGAACTGACAACAGAAGATTGGAAAGATGTTACTACAACTACCGATAATGGTGGAGCATCTACGACTCTTACACTCAAGACGGATGCAGATGGTAAGATTACGTTGGCAAATTTGCCTGCAGGACTGTATGGAACTCAGTATAAACTGGTTGAGATTTATCAGGCAGGTACTTCACCTGAGGGATACATTATCAACAGTAATCCATTGTACTTCAAGGTGAACAAGGATAATACCATTTCATGGAATAACCCTTCTGGAGAGAAAGGCGACTGCAATAACACAAATACAGGTGTAATAGGTACAACTACGTCGACGACAGACACCAAGCTTACCATTACCCTCCGCAACGAGATACCTTCTCTGACCAAAAAGGTACATGAAAACGAACCTGGAGCAGGCTGGAAGTATGACGAGCAGTACCGTCTGGACGATGAGATTACCTATCGCCTGATTGCTTATGTCCCCAATAATGTTGCTGAACTTGGCACTTATGAAATTAAGGATATCCCTCAGATTGGAATTACTGATAGTGATACCAGTACTGACTACACCGTTACCTTTGGTAATGATCCTGATACATGTAATGTTGCTTTGGATACAACGGAATATACTAGGGAAAAAATTCCTGCCGACAGTTCCAATGGGCAAGGTTTTAAACTGACGCTTACCGCCTATGGTAAAAATGCGACTGCCGGCAAATACATCCAGATTGTCTACAAAGCACATATGAATGCCAGCGCAGTGATCGCAGGAAACGGCAACGGAAACACCGCAACTTTGACCTATTCCAAGTTTATTGGCGGTGGAACAGGAGACTATACTATTACTGACGAAGCCAGAGTCTATACCTATCAGTATCAGATCACCAAACGTAAGGATACTGATACTGGAGATTTAATACCGGGCGTGCAGTTTGAATTGCTGAATGCTAGTAAAAATAATATGTCTGTTATAGCATTGAAAGATCCTGGTGTATACCGTTTGGCTCTAGCTGGTGAAACTGGAAGCACAACGCTTACTACCGCTAACGATGGCACCATCCTGATTAAGGGTTTGGAAAACGGTACCTACTACCTGAAAGAAACCAAGACCATTGATGGATATAACCTCCTGAGTGCGCCTTTCCAAATTGACCTAAGCGTATCTGAGACACCAACATGGAATCCAGACACTGGATACACCTCCACAGGACGAGTTGTAAAGAGCTATGGAAACTCCACCACCTACAGTCTAGCTGATGCAAAAGGTACCAGTACCATCATCAACAAAAAAGGCTTTGTCCTTCCTCAGACCGGTGGTATGGGCTATCTGCTGTTCTGCACAGCTGGTATTCTCCTGATCGGAGGCGGTGCGGCTCTGATTTTTGGCGGACGCAGGAAGAAAATCCGCTAGTTCCGGATATATGTAATCGGGAATGACTCTGGGGCGAACGTGCAATAGAGTTTTATCGAAAAAATGATATGAACAGTCAGGGTAATCATGATAACGGATATAGTTCCATTCCGTACTTTCATTTGATACCCTGACTGTTGTCAAAGGAGATTTTTATGACAAAATCCAGACAAATCGTGATTCTTTTTGCGGTCCTGATGATTCTGACAGGTACCGCTATTTTTTCTTATCCCTTTATCAGTAATGCGTTGGAAAACCGAAATGCAACGGTGGCGGTTCAGGAGTATAATGAAACTGTCAGTACTCTTAAGCAAGAAGAGATTGATGCTATCAAAGAGGCAGCCAAGACGTATAACGATCAGCTGGAAAGCATTTTAAATAAAAACGCCCAGGGTGAGGGTATCATACAGGACAGCTACATCGACCTGGTGCAGTTAGGGGATGCGCTGGGCTATATCACGATTCCCAGAATCGATTTGAATCTGCCAATTTACGAGGGCATCGGTTCTGATGTACTGATGCATGGAATTGGGCATTTGACGGAGACCAGTTACCCCCTGGGCGGTGAAAGTACCCATTCTGCTTTGTCCGGACATCGGGGGATGGCAGAAGCGGAACTGTTTACCAACCTGGATAAGTTGGAACGGGGAGATCGGTTCTATCTGCATATCCTGGATGAAGTGCTGGCTTATGAAGTAGATCAGATTTTGGTTGTTGAGCCGGATCAGGTGGAAGCACTGGAGATTATTGAGGGAGAAGATCTGTGTACGCTGATCACATGCACACCGATCGGAATCAATTCTCATCGTCTTCTGGTGCGTGGGACACGTGTGGAATACGAGGGAGAGGAAACGGCCGGTTCTAATGTTCTGTATCAGAATGTTCATACAGGTACGGCGGTTCGTCGTCTGGTGGAGATCTGGCCTTGGCTGACACTTGCTGCCATCCTTGCCATTGGAGCGGAGGCATTTCTGATGCTGGCACTTCTGAAGCGCATAAGAGAGCAAAAGGAGGATGATTAAATGGCACGGCGCGTTCGGCAATGGATCGGCTTTCTGATTATGCTGGCCGGTCTCGGGCTGCTGGCCGGTCCATTTCTGATTGGAGCCAGGGGAGAGAGGATCCAGGAGCAAGTGGTGGATTCCTTTTATCAGGAGATTGACCGCTCTGGTGTCAATCCGGCTGCGGAAGAAAACACATCTGAGGAAGAGATATCGGAGAAGGACTCACCTGAAGAAGAAACATCTGATGAGACGGATATACCTGAGGAAGAGGAGACCCGGCCTGCCAAGGAGAATCTGGATGCCTTCCATCAGGCGGCAAAATCCTATAATAACTCCTTGTCTTCCTTTGGGCAGGATGCTATGATGAGCCGGGGGGATGTGGAGAAATTCGCCCTTTGCGCCCTGGACTATGGATTCTCAGAAAATATCATCGGAACGATTCAGGTTCCACGGATGGAAATTGAACTGGGGATGTATCTGGGAGCCAATTCCGAGAATATGGCGAAGGGCGTGGCGATTTTTGGCATGACATCATTGCCTCTGGGAGAGGAAAGCGAAAACGTGGCGATTGCCGGGCACCGGGGCTGGAGCGGTACACCTATGTTTCGCGATATCCAGAAGCTGCAGATAAATGATCCGATTTATATCACGACGCCGTGGAAAACACTGACCTATCGGGTATGTGAAATCAAAATCGTCACACCGGAGGATAACACCTGGTGCAAAATTCAGCAGGGCAGAACCCTGATTTCGCTGATGACGTGCCATCCCTATGGACATAACTATCAGCGCTATATCGTCTTTGCCGAGCTTTGTCAGGAGGAGAAGCCCTCTGAGGAAGAAATCATCGAGAATAACATCCAAAGCTATGATTCCTCACCCAGAGCAGTCAAACTGGTCAATTCTGATGGAACAAGCGAGACGGTCATGGTCGATCCGGCGACCATACAGCCTGACGGCAGCGAATACGGTTCGGTTATGTCAAATTTCGTTATCCTGGCGGAGGATAAAATGAAAATAGCCGCAGGGGTCGCTGCTGTGCTGGTGGCACTAATGGGCATCCGGCTGACGGTTCAGACCCTTCGCGATTTCCGGAAAAGACAGAAGAAAGGCTAGAAAATGGCCGTGTAACGATGGAAGGAGAGAGATCTATGAATCAGAATGAAAAAGCCGCACGAATCATCCGGGAGGTTTCCAAAGCGATTATCGGCAAGCATGAATGTATTCGTACCATCCTGTGTGCGATCCTGTCCGGTGGCCATGTGTTAATTGAGGATATCCCGGGCGTAGGAAAAACGACTCTTGCACTGGCCTTTGCTGCGGCAATGGGGCTGGAACAGAAGCGTATTCAGTTTACGCCGGATGTTCTGCCTTCCGATATTACCGGGTTTTCCATGTATCAGAGAGAGCAGGAGAAATTTGTTTATCAGCCCGGTGCCATTATGTGTAACCTGTTCCTGGCAGATGAAATTAACCGAACTTCCCCGAAAACTCAGTCCGCGTTGTTGGAGGTTATGGAAGAAAATGCGGTCACAGTGGACGGTGTCACCCGACCGGTACCTTCACCCTTTGTGGTCATTGCTACGGAAAATCCAATTGGATATACAGGTACCCAGATGCTTCCGGAATCTCAGCTGGACCGGTTTCAGGTCTGCATCGTTATGGGATACCCCGGTAATGACGATGAGATCGCTATTTTGAAAGCACAGGCAACGAGAAGAATGCTGCAGTCTGTCCGGCCTGTAATCAACAAACAGGAACTGCTGGAAATGCAGGAAGAGGTGAGCCGGGTAGTGATTTCGGATCCGATTTATCAATATATGGTCAGTCTGTGCGCCGAAACCCGGAAACATCCGGGAATTGAACTGGGACTTAGCCCCCGCGCAACTCTGGCCCTGGCGTCAATTGCAAGAGCCAATGCGTATATTCAGGGGAGAAATTATGTGATTCCGGGAGATGTAGCGGATATGTTCCCATATATAGCGGTTCATCGGCTTCGCCTGTCGACGGAGTCTAAGATGAATCACTGGAAAGCGGACGATATTCTGAAGCAGATTCTGGAGCATGTGGAGATGCCTCTGCCGGAAAGGATGAAATTCCGTGGTTAAGTGGTGGAAGCCTGTTGCGCTTATTTTTATAACTTTCATTTTTGCGGTGTCGCTGAAAAATGATTTTGTGTATTTCCTGCTTGGGTTTGAGATGATGCTTTATCCGGCTGCGTTTTGTCAGGTTCTCTGGCTGTCCGGAAAGGTAAAAGTACAGATCATAATCCCTGATTCGAGGGTGTTTCGGGGGGAAACTTTTCAGGTGCGTGCGGAACTGACGAACAGCAGTCGGTTTCCGATCCCGCAGCTGATGGTGCGGCTTGCGGTACGGGTGTTCCCGGAAAAGGAGGAATTGCTCCTCAAGGGAAAACTTATGCTTGACAGCAGGGAACAGGGCTGTCTGTGTTTTCAAATGGACAGTACTCACTGTGGCTGTCTGGAGATCCGGGCTGACCGGCTGATCGTCACTGATTTTATGGGAGCGTTTCAGCGCAGCTGCAAAATTGACAGCGAAAAGAAAGCTATGATATTTATTATGCCGGAAACTTCGATGGAAGGCCGGAGCTTTCCGGAGGTACAGGGCATTTTTAAGGATGAGGATGGAAACAGTGATAAACGGGGGGATGACATTCTTGATGTCTCAGAGATCCGAAGCTATCAGGAAGGAGATCCTCTGAAGCTGGTTCACTGGAAGCTCTCTGCACGGTGGGATGAACTGATGGTACGGGAAATGGTGGATCCTGCTGAGAGGCTGACATGGTTATACCTGAATCTGCAGGAAACTCCCAATCAACCCGGGATCCGGCGAAATCCGGATGCCTGGGATCATTTTGTGGAAACCGTTGCTGACGTGTCGGCGATGCTGCTGAAAACGGAAAAGCGGCACATGGTGCTTTGGATCGACAGCTTAGAAAGCAGGATCATGCGCAGCAGTGTGTCCGATGAAGTGAGCCGGCAGGAAATGCTGTGCAGGCTTTTGCTGACAGATACTTTCCTTACAGGGGATGATTCTCTGCTTCTAAAGGAGTTATACTTAGATGAAACGAAAGGCACATGTATCGAAATCAACTTACAGGGCAATCTTGTCCATTCAAAAAAGTCGTGATGAACCTTCGGGTTTATTTATTTCTGACCGCTTTTTTCAGCCGGAAAAGGAGCACAACCCTCATCATCTGCTTTGGTTTTTAGCGGATGTTTTTCTGCTTTCATGCCTTATGGGCGGACTGATGGTTCTGTTTTTCGCCGGTTTTTCTGTTCCGGTTTCCCTGTGGGTTTTTCCTGGCCTTCTCTTTCTGTGTATCGGGACAACAGCCCTGTTTCACAGTTCCTGGTGTCTGCGTCACCGGCTGGCGACAGGAATTACACTTCTCATTTTATATCTTTTTCTGTTGTTCCTCTGCCAGGATGCTTTTTTCACAGGCGTGCGTCAGTTTGCTGCTCTGGCGGGTGAGACTCTGAATCGTACATATAACGGGGAACAGGATCTTGCGGCCGCTGCAGGCGGCGATGAGGCAGGAATTTTTTTGATGCTTGCATCGATACCGGTTATGTTGTGGCTGGGGGTATCCCTGTTTCAGAAGAATTCCTTTCTGATGGCCGGTCTGCTGCTGTTTCCCCTGCTGGCTTTACTGGCTCTCTGCGGCGCTGCAGATCATGTGACGGCCCTGTTTCTCATGCTTCTCGGAATCGTGCTTTCCATGGCATTTACAGGACCAAAACGGCAGCATCGCATGTGGGGCGGAGCGAATCGGCAATTAAAAAAAGAAAACCAGATCCGTTTTCAGTCTGTCCAGAAAAAAAGCGCAGCAATTATGCTGAGTGCTTTTCTGCTTCTGTCTGTGCCGGGATTTTTCCTGGTACGGCCGCTGTTATCCGTTTCTCTGAAACCCGCCCGCCAGGTCTCTCTGGAGATACAGGGCAGATTTCTGACGAAGATGATGAAGCTTTTGCCGCAGATCAGTGCCGGTGAGTGGAATCTGAATGCAGAAGCAATCGGCGGCGGTGTGCAGGATGGCGCGATCGACAGCAGGGAAGGGTATCTGCTGGAAGAGGTAGAAGATCTGCGTCTGACACTGAGTACCAAACCGAAGGAGACCATTTTTCTGAAAGGTCACATTGGTACGGTCTATGAAAATGGTGCATGGGAGAATCACTACGGCACTACGTTTGACGGTGCGGCAATGAACTGGAATACGGAAGGTTCGCCCAGACTGTATATTCAAAATCTTCCGTTTCTTAGAACAGCCTATGCCCTGGCACAGGGAGAGTCCGAGGATCCGGATGTGGCTTCGGCAATGTCTGTATTTTCGGTTGAACCTGCGGAGATTCTGGTTGAGAGGATAAATGCAAATGATACCTATACCTATCTGCCTTATGGTACTTATCTGAATGATTACTATGAGGTGAATTTGGGGGATGGAGCGGTCGCTGGTCAGTCGGAGCAGGAAGACAGATTTTATTTCTTTTTTCGGGAGGATATGGAGAAGATACTGTCTGTGTGGAATGCGCTGGAAGATACCGGCAATGTGCTAGACAGGGTGGAGGAATCCTATCGGGCTTTTTGTGAAACAAATCATCAGACGGACTGTCCGGGTATGGACACCTTGCAGAAAGAAGTTGAGGATGTGATTGCGAAAAACCGCTGGAGTGCCGATCAGGATTTCGATGAGATCACCTCCTGGATTCGGCAGTACCTGGCGAAGAATTATCAATATCAGCTGAAACCGGAATCTGTGCCGGAAGGCAGGGATGCGTTAAAGTACTTTCTGTTTGAAACCAAATCTGGAAACAGTGTTCACTTTGGGTCTGCGGCGGTGGTTTTGTACCGCATGTTCGGTATCCCGGCAAGATATGTGGTGGGTTATGAGATCCCGGAATCTTTGTTTTCTGTACAGCCTGACGGAACCTATACGGCTGTTGTTCAGGGAGATAATGCGCAGGCATGGGCAGAGATCTATATCCCCGGGATCGGATGGACGCCGGAGGATATGACTCCGGGGGTGATTGGAACTTATGAGGAGGTCGGCCCCGGCGGTGAGAGAATAGGGGTATCCGGAGAGGAGAGCAGTGAGACGGAGACAGAAGCTGATACGGGCACGCAGGAAGCCGCGGCTGACAGTGAAGATGAGGACAGCCTTCGTTCTGGTTTTGGCGGACTTTACTTTAAACAATATTCTGTAGAAGAGATCATTACTGTATTGATGTATATTGGACTGGGAGTACTGCTTGTGACCGGACTTATATGTTCCGGGAGATTTTTTTGCAGAACGTTTGGCTATGATCCTTTTCACAGATACTCCCGGGAGCAGTGTCTGGTTTTTATCTTTCAATCTTTCTATGCCCGGATGCGCAGGCTCGGACTGCCCCGGAATGCAGACAGTCAGTCAGAGGCATTTCTTTTATTTTGCGAAGCAGAATTGAACAGGAGATGCCCGGAAGCTGTCAGTTTGCTTCGGCCGTCTGTTGACAAGCTGTACCGCAGCTGTTTTGGGGAGAAGCCGGTCTCAAAGAGTGATATTTCAGTAATGCGCAGGATTCTTCGTGCGAGCTATAGGACCGCATCCCGTCCCGGCCGGTAAAAAATTGGGAAGATCAGAGCGGATTTACTAAGAAGTTTACCAGATTCCAGAGCATAATTGCAGCAGGTTATGCCGGCTTATGCCGTACCGTTTTTGTAAAAAAGAAAAATTCAGCTAAAACAGTAAAACAGGAGGGTTTTTTTTACCCCTCCTGTAATACTTACCGGATATTGCAAACGTTTTTCATAATTCCACATAGATCAGGATTTCCCTCCTTCCCAGGTAAGCGCTTAATTTCCGACCGTTAGTTAACCCCAGGGCCTTTGCTCAAAAAGTAAATTTTTACTACGCAAAAATGCCCCAGTTGGGGTTAGCCAACGGAAGCACATTGACAATTCATATACGGTTCAACCAACAAAGGCTGCTATTCATTGTTTTGGCTGTCGACACGGTGCTGGATTTCTTCTTTGACTGCTCCATTCCATGGAGCAAGCTGATCCAGTTCTTCATCTGTCATCCTCTCGTTTGGCTGATGTTCAAACAGGAAATTAAGATAATGGTAAACGTTCACTTTGTTTGCCTTCGCCATCTCCACCATGGTGTATGCCATGGCACTTGCCTGGGCTCCTGCCGGGGTATCGCAGAACAGCCATCCCTTCCTTTCAACTACAAACGGGCGGATACTGTTCTCACTCAGGTTGTTGGAAAAACTGCAGCGCCCATCTTCCAGATAGGTTGCAAGGCACTCTCTGCGGTTCCGGATATAGGTTACCGCTTTATCCATTCTGGAGTTACGGATCGGATTCTGCTTATCAAGCCACGACAAAAAGCCTTCAATAACCGGCTTCTCCTGAACAAGCCGCGCTTCCTTGATGGCATCGAACGTTTTATATTTCTGTCGGATCTTATCCTCTTTGTCGAAAAGCTGGTTGACATACATGACTCCCTGTACCGGGGGCTGCGTGTAATCCAGCTGCTTACCCTTTGGTATTGCATCAATCAGGTATCTGCGGATATGTGCCCAGCATGCCAGCCGCTTTGCGGTCTTTACTTTATTGTAGCCGCTGTAGCCGTCACACATGAGATATCCCTGGAAGCCATCCAGGAAATCCACAGCCGTATCACCGGCCCGTGTTTCCGAAGACTTGTAAATGATGATCGGGACATCACCATCTTCGCCACTTCGGAAAAGCCACATGTAGGACTTTGTCTGGGCGCGGCGCTCCGGTTCATGCAATACCTGCACGGGCGTCTCATCAGCCATCGCAAAGCTTCTGGCAAGAAGTTTCCGGTGAAAGTACTCGTACATTGGTGTGAAAAATGCCTCTGTGTTTTTTATGGTCCAGTTTGCCAGTGTGGCACGGCTGACCTTTGCACCCAGACGGTCCAGATCCTGTTCGATCCGGTATAAGGGCATTCCGTTACAGTATTTCTGGTAAAGAACCCAGGCAACCGTAGAGGCAGATGCCATTCCATACATCATATGGGCTTTTCCATCCTTGCCTTTGACGATCGTCGGTATGAACTGTCGGAGCCTGCGTGCGGGAGCATTTGGGTTGTGATCTGGCGAATGCAGTCAGATAGGTTATTATTCCCTGCCTGCGTCAGCAGGATAAACGATTCGGGGTATCGAGGATAAATAGAATCGAGCGAGCACTGTTTAATAATCGAAAATTGGCTATAGAGGTTATGCGGCAGAGTGTTCATTTTGAATGTCTCTGCCGTATTCCTGTGTAGCTGATAATGGATGCTTTACGATTAAATTTCAGGATGGGAGGAACGAATAAATGAAAATTGAAAGAGGCGATATCCTTATGGTTAATTTGGGACAGGTTCCGGGTACTTCCCTTCAGAGTGGAATCCGTCCGGTAGTGGTTGTCAGCAATAACAAAGCGAATACATACAGTCCGGTGGTAACGGTAGTGCCGTTTACTTCAAGGGTGTACAAAAAGCATACGGTTAATATGTCGCCTGGTACATCCTAGAGTCAGTGCAGCTCTGTCCTTGTTTCCGTCTGGGTGATCTGCCAGAGATTTGATCACCTCGTATTTTAGTTGTTCGTTCATTGTAAGCATAACCTTTCTGATAATGATTTCCTCCTGTTCGTTATAAGTCGCAAGGAGCTTCCTGTATAATTCAAGTATAGGGAATTCCAAGAAAGAAGGTTGAGAAAAAAATACCTCAGAGTAAAATAAGATTACTGACTTTGCCGGTTAGTAAAAATCTTATTGAACAGAGAGGTATCTGAAATGAATTATAACACACAGAACGAAAAAATTGCATCCATTACTGAAAAAACTTTGATTGTTGGTATTGATGTCGGAAGCGAAACTCATTACGCCAGGGCTTTTGACTGGAGAAATTATGAGTATAGCAAAAAGCCGCTGGAGTTCAGTAACACAGAATCCGGATTCCTGGCTTTGAGAGCGTGGATGGAAGATATCGCAGAAAAACATGGCAAAACTACTGTGATTCCCGGAATGGAGCCGACCGGTCATTACTGGTTTGCGTTAGGGAAATTCCTGCAGGACAGCGGAATGAAGCCGGTACATGTGAATCCCCATCATGTCAAGAAATCGAAGGAACTGGACGACAATAACCCCAACAAGAATGACCGCAAAGATCCCAAAACAATTGCGGCACTGGTCAATGAGGGGCGTTTTTCCTATCCATATATACCCACCGGCATTTATGCAGAGATCAGGAGCCTTTCGAACCTGCGTTTCCAGACGCAGGAAGAACTTACAAGGATCAAGAACCGGATTGCAAGGTGGTTTTCCATCTACTTCCCGGAATATAAAGATGTCTACGTAGATTTGAAAGCGGTCAGCGGAAGAATGGTGTTGAAGGCAGCTCCGCTGCAGGAGGATATCGTAAAGCTTGGGGCAGAAGGTGTGAACCAGATCTGGAGAAATGCGAAGCTGAGAGGCGCTGGAATGAAGAGGGCAAAGACCCTGGTATCCGTTGCAGAGCATAGCATTGGGAGTAAGGAAGCGCCGGAAGCAGCGAGAATCGAATTAAAAAATCTTCTGAATGACATGGATGTATATGCAGCAAGGCTGGAGGAACTGCTCCGGAGTATAGAAGAAAAACTAAAGGAGATCCCATATATTGATAAGCTGATGGCGATCAAAGGGATCGGGTTGGTTACAGTCAGTGGTTTTATTGCAGAAGTTGGGGACATTGGACGTTTTGATAATCCCAAACAACTGCAGAAAATGGCGGGATATGCGATCGTGGCGAATGATTCCGGTAAGCATAACGGAGAAAGCCGGATCAGCTACCGCGGGCGGAAGCGCCTGAGATATGTGCTGTATGAGGCGGCGATATCGCTGATTGGAAAGAATGCGGAGTTCCGGGAAATACATGAATATTATCGGGGCCGAAAGGAAAATCCGCTGAAAAAGATGCAGTCAGTGGTAGCGATAGCCTGCAAGGTTATAAGGATATTCTACGCGATCCTCACAAAAGGTGTAGATTATGATGCGGAGAAACTGATAGGAGACATCAGAAGGCCGCAGATGCAGGCAGCATAACACCCAGAGACAAAACAGGTAATGTCCCTGCTACAGTTGAATTGAGCCTTTAGGAAACAATTCTGAGAGTTGAATTCAGCTGTGGCAGGAAAGCTGAAAAGTATGAGGAACAGGCCGGAAAAACGTCCACCGCAAGGTGCTGGTTTGAGGAGCATACAGAATAGGTCAGTAAAACTTAAGACAAAGAATGAGCCAGTAGTCGGCAGGAATAATTACCATAGGGCAAGACCCTGACAAGGAGCTAAGCTGACACCCTGGTTATGGACAGGCGGGACGAAGGAAGTTAGGACCCTGCAGAAATGCGGGTGATCCTGGTAGACACGGGAGGTTCGCTGCCGTAGATGGATGGGTATACACAAGGCCATGTAGAACGGAAAACCAAGACGTTTTACTTCGTGTACCCAGAACCAGCTATTTTCGTACCAGATACAGAGAAATGCCCATCCCAATGGCTCTTTCTTCTGAGATATTTATTGATAGTATATCGAAAAAACCTTGATTTTCAAGGAAAAAAGACTTGACTTAATAGGGAGGATATTTTACCACATCTGGGATATTTTCAAATGTGGTATACTGAGACATTATCATAAATGGCTTATATATTTTTAGGGCAGAGATAAAATGTTCTGGACAAGAGCGATTTTGTGGAAGATAATAAAAGTGCTGGGGTACCTGATTGGAATGGTCAGGTACTATCCGGCAAGAAAAAAGAAATATTTTTTTTGTCCCATACTTGACACGTCCACACATGCTGCGGCACACCTACATCACCAATCTGATTTACAAAGGTGTTGATCCAAAGACGGTGCAGTATCTGGCAGGCCATGAGAACAGCAAAACGACTATGGACATCTATGCGAAAGTAAAGTATAATAAACTTGAGGAATTAAGCAGCGTTGTGAATGCTGCATTCGGGCTGCGTTAAAATGCACCAAAAATTTCGCGATTTCGTGGGTTTACCTATGGGTTTACTGAGAGAGGAAAGCCCGAAAACCCGCATGAATACTGGACTTTTCGGATCAAGGTCAGGTGAATACGGTCTCAAAGCCGCTCGTCGCGCTCCACAGTTCTCCAAACGATAATCAGTTCTTACGAATTATTATATGGACATATTTCCCTCGGAATCAACATGGTTCCGGGGGATTTTTTGTACTATAAAATAAGAAGCAAGACACTATATCAACTGGCAATTTCATCAAATTGTTAACGAGATTAAAAAAATTGCCAGATTTGAATGTAGCAATTATAATCCATATAGGAATGATAGTAAACCTTTTCGCGAACAGTTTGATATGGGCTTTAAATATAAAAAACAAACAGATGAAAGAGATCCTAAGAGTATATGTATATATATTGAAAAAAATCCTCCGGAAACCAGAGCCTGCATTTATGTATCCTTGAGCATTAGACCAAGTGCTATGGATAAGAATAAAAAGGTGAATATTCCTAAATATAAGAAAGAAATCGAGAAATACTACAAATTCCTGGATTTAAATTATGATAAGGAATTTTTTCATTATGTAGTAAATTATAATTCTGGTAGTGAGAAGTGCAACGCTAAAATCCATCATGAAATCTATGATGGAGATACGGTAGATGTAGAGGAATTTAGTGAAATAAATAGGTTAAATAATGTGAACAAAGTTATTGAATTATGCCACATTATAGATGATGCAAATGGAACCAAATCAGAAGAAGAAATTTCCGAGGAAGTGAAAACTGCGGTAAAGAAATTGCTTCCGTATTATGATTACACGCTTGGAAAACCGAATTCGAAAGCTGTTTTAAAAGAAAGCTCGCCAGAAATTCCAGAAGTTCAGCCAGATAAGCCTGCAGAAGAAAACGCTTCCCAGGATACCTCTCAGGCGGATTCAGCAGAGAAGTCCGCTGAGAAAAGCGCGGAATCAGAGTTTGCTTGTCCATTTGACCATAATCTTATTCTTTACGGTCCTCCAGGAACAGGTAAAACATACAAAACGGTTTATTATGCTCTATCAATATGTACCGGTGCAAGCATAGAAGAGGTTTTACGAGGAGAACACTTGGGCTACGAGGACGTGAAGAAAGAATATGACGAGTTGGAAAATGAGGGCAGAATTTGTTTTACCACCTTTCATCAATCCTATAATTATGAGGACTTTGTGGAAGGAATCCGTCCTGTTCTGAATGAGAAGAGTTCAGAGGAAAAACCAAACGAAGAACCAAACGAAGAACCAAACAAAGAACCACATGGAAAACTGAACGAAGAGCTAAATGAAAAACCAAGTGAAAAACTCGAAGAAAATACAGCTGCCCAGTCCTTGAAATACAAAGTCGAAGCTGGAATTTTCAAGAAATTCTGTGAAGAAGCAGCAAAGAATAAAAAGAAAAACTATGTATTCATCATAGATGAGATCAACCGCGGAAATGTTTCCGAGATCTTCGGAGAGCTGATGACGTTGATCGAGACCAGCAAGCGTGACACAGCATCTGTAATTCTGCCAAATTCAAGAGAGCCCTTTACGGTTCCTTCCAATGTATATATTATAGGAACCATGAACACAGCAGACCGTTCCCTGACTGCTCTTGACGCGGCGCTTCGCCGTCGTTTTTCTTTCGAAGAGATCATGCCGGAGCCGGAAATGCTGCGTGAAATGAAGGCTGACAGCGTGCTCTACGAGGATATAGATGGTCAGACTGGCAAAGTAGATGTGGTGAAAATTCTGGAAACCATAAACAAAAGAATTGAGTTTTTACTGGACCGGGATCACACTATCGGACACGCTTATTTTAATGAAATGTGTGGGGAAAATGCCACTATGGAGAACCTGGAAAAAGTATTCCGAAACAAAATTTTCCCACTTTTACAGGAGTATTTCTTCGATGATTATGGAAAAATCCATATGATCCTGGGAGACAATGGAAAGCCTTCCAAATACCAGTTTGTGCAGAAAAAGTACCTCACAAAAAACGACTCAGCAAACGAAAATGAATATAGAAATCCCTTCATGGAAGACTATGACAGAACTGGTTATGCAGAGGATATCTACGAGCTTCCAGAGATCCGTTATGAGATTAACTGGGAAGCATTTCAGTATCCAGCGAGCTATGTCTGCATTTATCAGAAATATGCAGAAACACTGGCTGAGAATTAAGGCGGATTGTTTGTTGCTGACCATGAGCAACATTTGCTGGTCACGAAGTGAACAGCTGTGATTTTTGTCTGTAATAGGATTCAGGATAGTCGCAGACTTATAACAATTAAGGAAAAGACATGGAAAAAATACTTGAAGTAAAAGAATACGATCAGATCACCTGCAATGAACGGTATCGGAATTCTTCCAAATATAAGTTCCTGGAGGAGAAATTCTACCAGGAATTAAGAGACTACATAGAGAAAGTAACCAGGAATTCGGATAGCTATGTGAACCAGTCTTTTGGAAAAAAATCAGCGGTTCCAGAGCAGAGGAAGGCAAGCCCTTCATGCTGATCCATCAGGAATCCGGTGTGGGAGAAGTGATAGAAGCCCGGAATTTTGTAGGCCTGATCCAGCTGGAAAGTGGTATGAGAATCCAGATCCTGCCCAAAATAGAATTCGGTACAGGAGCGGACGAGACCAGGGAAGTCCTTCTGAAAATGCTGAAAGAGATGAAAAATTTCTCCGGCTGGAAGCTGTCAGCAGCAAAACTGGCAAGCGGTTCTACCAACCTTTATGACATTTTTATCGACATGTATCTTCAGGAAGCAAAGCTGCTTGTAAAGCGGGGATTGCGTTCGGATTATGAAAAAGTAGAGGGAAATCTGAAAAGCTATAAGGGAAAATTGCTGGTCTCCAGACAGCTCAGGGAGAACCTGGTACACCAGGAAAGATTCTATGTAAGATACCAGAAATTCACCCAGAACAGGGCAGAAAACCGTCTTATAAAAACCACATTATTAAGGCTAAAAAAGGCCGCTTCCAGGGAGAAACAGATACAGGAAATCCGAAATCTTCTGCCCGTTTTTGAAGAGATTCCGGTATCCTCTAATATCCGGAATGATTTTGAAAAAGTAAGAGCAGACCGGAATTCCAGGGAATATGAACAGATCATCCAGTGGTCCAAAGTGTTCCTGGAAGACGAAAGCTTTGCCTGCTTTTCCGGGAACGAAAAGGCAAAGTCCCTGCTTTTTCCAATGGAAGAACTATATGAAAATTATGTTGCCTGCAGGCTGAAAAAGCACAGGGGAAATACATGGAAGGTTTCCCCACAGGATGGTGGACATACTTTGTTTGATTCCCCGAAAAGGTTCCAGATCCGTCCGGATATTGTGTTAAGAAGAGAGGACAAATGCGTGATCCTGGACACCAAATGGAAGCTTCTTGAGGACAACCAATGGAACAATTATGGGATCAAAAGTGCGGATATGTATCAGATGTATGCCTATTCCAAACGCTATAAAGCCCAGGATATCTGGCTGCTTTACCCCATGACAGAGTGGATGAAAAAGCAGGAAAAAATCGTGTACGATTCTGGTGCAGAGGATGCTGGATTCCCTACCAGAGTCCACATTTTCGGAGTGGATGTGGCAGATATAAATGGAAGCCTGGACAAGTTACTGACGGCCATAGAAGCTGAGAAGGGAGCCTGATGGAGTCCCAAAAAGAATCAGGAGCGGAGAAACTACAAGTGGAAGAAAAGAATAGTAAAGAAAATAATATTGCAGAAAATAAGCCAGTTTCCTATATTTCTGTGGCAGAAAAACTGAATCTGTTCCGCCTAGGAAAAATTCAGACGGTAGAACATTATCCCACGGGAATCCGCCAGCTTGATGAAAGACTGGGCGGAGGCTTGTACTCCGGTCTCATCTTTCTTGGCGCCCGCCCTGGCATGGGAAAGAGTACCCTGGTGCTTCAGATCGCCTCTGAAGTGGCAGCAGGAGGAACCCCGGTACTGTTTTACTCCCTGGAAATGCCTGCAATCCGAATCGAATCCAAAATCCTGAACAGAGCGATCCACATGCAGAATCCGGAGGCAAAGATCACTTCTGACTGGCTGCTCCGCGAAGAGAATGCAGATAAAAAAGAGGAATGGGAGCTGGTTGAAAAAGTACAGAAAAATATGGGTCCCAGGTATGAAAACCTGTATATCAAGGAGCGGGATAAGATCTCTTTTTCCGCAGAAGATGTTGTGGCAGATGTGGAAAAATTCATGGAAGAAACAGACAGTAAACCAGTGGTATTTGTGGATTATCTGCAGATCTTATCTGCCTGTGCGTCCACAAGAGGTACAGCGGATAAGCAGAGAAATGATGAGAATATTAACGTATTAAGCAGTCTTTCCAATAAATATGATATGGCTGTTTTCGTGATCAGTTCCCTGAACCGTGAGTCTTATCGAAATGCCCAGAAACCCATTCAGCTGGATTCCTTTAAGGAGACCGGCGGTATCGAATATTCTGCCAGCGTGATCCTGGGATTGCAGCTGCGGAACGTTGAGATTGTGGGAGCAATGCATGAATCTGCCATGTCAGGCCCTGTGAGAAAACTGGAGCTGGTGTTTTTAAAACAGCGTTATGGAATGACGGGAACAGGCGCTAATGTGGCACTGGATTTTTATCCGGCAAAGGATCTGTACCTGGAATATGGAGCAGAAGAGAGTGGGAGAGTGAAGGCAGAAACACCGGCGGAGGCAGAAAAATTCCCGGGAGCAAGAAAGTCAGTGGAGGCAGAAACACCGACGAAGACAGAAAAATTTCTGGGAGCAAGAAAGTCAGTGGAAGCTAAAATACCGACAGAAGTAGATGAAATTTCGTTGACAGCGCCTCTGGAAGAGAAATCTGAGGGGATAAAATTAGAGAGAAAACATTCAGAAAAGAATAAAAAATCAGCTCATTCCACGGGAAAAGCAGATTCGAATAACAGGGAAAAGCCAGAAACCCAGCAGAACGAATTTGTCCCGGAGGATGAATACAGCAAGGCATTATTCGAGAAATTTATGAGTATGCCAGACAATCATGACAACGATTAAAAGGAGCAAATGCAATGTGGCTGCCGGAAAATACATACATTAATATATGCAAGCTGGCCCAGGAGATTTTCAAAAATCACTATAAAACAGGCTGCAAAAATACCATAGAAGTAGGCAGCAGGCATAAGTCCATGACCTGTACTTATATCCTGGATATGCCGGAAGAACTGGCAAAAAAGGGCTTCAATTATTTTGATAGTGTGGTCCATGATGCCATTTATACCTTGCAAAGATGTGGAAAAGAAAGGATCACCCTTACCGATATTTTGCGTATTATGGCATATGACAATTCTCTCCGGCTGTATTATCAGAAGGAGAAACCCCAGAAGCGTGAACTGCGGCTGCGTGAATCTGTGGAAAAACTTATGGGGACGGGAATCGCCATTGAGTTTAAAGATGAGGTAAGAAAGAGAAACCTGACAGATGCAGAAGGGAAACTTCTTTCCGGTATTCTGGTGGGAAAAATGGTACCTCTTGAAGCTGATGACGATGGGAAAACCTTCTGGTTTACAGAGGGGAAAAGCCTTCCTGTTTTTCAGTATGCAGAGTATATCAGGCAGATTATTTCAGTGCCAGGTGCACTGATGGCACCAGAAAAATATCCTTTTTCCAATACAGATGAAGTGATCCTTTTGCGGAGAATTTTGATCCAGAGACTTGAGGTTATGGCGAATGAAAAGAACCACTTAAATGGGAATAAAATCCGCTATTATGGAGCTGGTAAGGAGGATGGAATCCTGCCGCTACTGGGTATCCGGAAGGAGAATTTTGCCCAGGAAGAAGTTGCCCTGCGGGGGTCCTCCAGGGTTCGGTATCAGAGCCGTGGATGGAAAAATAAGGTGCATGAGATCCATAAAAAGGTGCAGATCATTCTGGATGCATACAAAAAAATGGGATATATTGAAGACTATCTGCCTCTTAGAAATGGCGTTCGGGAGCTGGTAAGAGGCGTTGAAATTACCGGTGAAATACATCGGGAAAGTATAAGAAATGAGAAGAAAATCCCGGAATCTGATGAAACAGATTTATGATATACGGGTGATGTTATAATCTATGAAAGTATTATGAAGGCGGACATGTTTTACGGATAGATAGTAAAACATGTCCGCGTGTTATATTAATGCTACCAGTATCAAAAGGTCAAAAAGCCTTTTTCAAACATGCTCTAGCACAATAAGGTTTTTGAACTTGGTGCACGTCCAATATGAGAAAGTAGCAATTTACGTAGTGAATCAGCAGATTTCCCATATTGGGAGGATTGCGTGAGCAGCTAGCTGCAATTTTATTTCAGAAAAATATGGATCAGCTTATCATAAATCCCTCTGTAAGGCTGATAACGCATAGGCAGATCAATCCATGTTTTTTTATCTACAATGCTCTTATAATGAGAGAAGGTCTCGAACCCTTTTTTTCCATGGTAGCTTCCCATACCGCTTTCCCCGAAGCCGCCGAAAGGCATTTCGCTGGTGGCAAGGTGGATGATCACATCGTTGATACAGCCGCCGCCAAAGCCGCATTCGGAGGTCACTTTTTCACAGACGGCTTTGTCCTGGGCGAAAATGTAAAGAGCTAGAGGATGAGCCATGGAGTTTACCTTACGGATCACTTCGTCGATAGAATCAAAGGTAAGGATCGGCATGACCGGTCCGAAAATTTCTTCCTGCATAACCGCATCTTCAAAGGTTACCTGATCCATGACGGTAGGCTCAATCTGTAAAGTTTCCGGACGGACGCTGCCGCCGCAGATAACTTTTGCAGGATCGATCAGGTTCTGAATGCGGTTGAAATGCTTTTCATTGATGATCTTTCCGTAATTTTTGTTATCCAGAGGAGATTTGCCAAACTGCCTGCGGATCTGTTTCTGGATCTGTTTTAAAAGCTCATCTTTTACTTCCCTGTGACAGTAAATGTAGTCGGGAGCCACGCAGGTCTGTCCGCAGTTCAGATATTTGCCAAAAACAATACGTTTGGCAGCAAGCTTGATGTTTGCAGATTTGTCTACAATGCAGGGGCTTTTGCCTCCAAGCTCCAGGGTGACTGGGGTGAGATGCTCGCTGGCATGGCGCATGACTTCTTTTCCCACAGCCTGGCTGCCTGTGAAAAAGATATAGTCGAAGTGCTCCTGAAGAAGACAGGCGTTTTCCTGGCGTCCACCCATGACAACGGCTGCAAATTCCTCAGGGAAACATTCGCGGACGATCTCGCAGATGATCCTGCTGGTGGCAGGAGAGTAGGCGCTGGGCTTTAATACTGCAGTGTTTCCTGCGGCGATAGCGTCTACCAGCGGATCAAAGGTGAGAAGGAAAGGATAGTTCCACGGGCTCATGATCAGGGTGACGCCGTATGGGGATGGCTTCATGTAGCTTCTGGAATGGAACTGGGCAAGTGGGGTGTGCACTGTTTTTTCTTTGGAAAGAGAGCGGATGTGCTTCAGCATGTAGGTGATCTCGCTGAGAACGAGACCGGATTCGCACATGTAGCTCTCGAAGCTGCTTTTTCCAAGGTCGGCTTTTAAGGCGGTATTGATCTGCTCCTGGTGGGACTGGATGGAGGCTTGCAGCTTCTTCAGGGCATTGATACGAAACTCAATGTCCAGGGTAGCGCCTGTGTAAAAATAGTTCCGCTGTCTGCGGATGATTTCCTGGATTGTGTCCTGAGTCATGAAAGTATCCTTTCTGAATTTGTATTCATCAATTTAAGAGTCAAATAGTTTACATAATGTAAGCGGCTGAGAAGTCTTGGAAAAAAAGTACCGATATTACTGAGCTGGGGTTTCTTCTGGCATCAGCATATAATAAAATTTCTCCAGCTCCTGCGCATCCATCAGCACTGGTACCGGATACAGGGGATTGGCTTCTTTGTCCGCATAATGGGACAGTTTGGGGATGTCTTCTTCCTGGATTTCCGGAATGGTATCGCCGATTCCGAAGCGGGCCTTCATATCCTTAATGGCCTGGATAAAGCTTAATGCAGCTTCCTCTTCCGGCGTTTCTTTGGTGGCAGTGCCAGCGGCAACTGCCAGGGCTGCCAGCTTCTTGTAGATGGTTTTTCCGTATGCTTCCAGAACATAAGGAAGAAGTACGGCGTTGGCGAGTCCGTGTGGAACGTTGTACTGTCCGCCAAGGGAATGGGCAACTGCGTGCACATAGCCGACATAGGATTTGGTAAAAGCGCAGCCTGCAAAATAGGAGGCGCGGAGCATATTCCGGCGGGCTTCTTTATTGGTACCGTCGGTGTAGGCGGTGTCCAGATTTTCATAAATCAGCTGTACTGCGTCCAGGGCATTTTTCCTGGTTCCTGGTGTGGTGGAATTTCCAATATAAGCCTCCACTGCGTGAGTGAGGGCATCCATACCTGTGGTAGCGGTAATAAATGGCGGAAGGCTTAAGGTAACCTTCGGGTCTAGCACTGCGTAGCGGGGAATCAGCGGGAAGTCGTTGATTGCGTATTTATGCCTGGTCTCGGCGTCTACAATGACAGCAGCCAGTGTAGTCTCGCTTCCGGTTCCAGCTGTGGTAGGGACTGCGATAAGAAGGGGAAGTTTTTTGTGGACTTTCAGGATTCCCTTCATTTTTGCAAGAGACTGGTGCGGTTTGGCAACTCGGGCACCTACTGCCTTGGCACAGTCCATACTGGAACCGCCGCCGAAACCGATGATCGCTTTGCAGCCTCCGGTATGGTAAAGTTCAAGGGCTTCTGCCACATTTTCGGTGGTAGGATTTGCCACTGTTTTGTCATAAAGGATATAGGAAATGCCGTTGTCTGTCAACGTTTTCTCCAGGCGGTCAGTCAGACCAAGCTTATGAATTCCGGCGTCTGTGATGATCAGCACGTTTTCGCATTTTTTCTTTTTTAATACATCAGGGACTGCCTTCAGGCTGCCGATGATCTCCGGATTCCGGTAGGGCAGAAATGGCAGGGCAAATTTGAATACATTCTGAAAAATCCGGCAGTATAGTTTCTTTAAGGGATTCATGGTATTTTCTCACTTTCATAGCTTAGAGCCTGTTTGAAAAATCATTCCCGCAATCTGCACGCCCCAATTTGCGGTATATTTCACCCGAATTCGGTTGCCGTAGCCCGCTACGGCGCCCTCATCCGGGTAAAATCTCCCAAAAATTGTGACGCACATCTTGCTGAAAGCATTTTTCAAACATGCTCTATTATACTTTTTTTATCACGTATGAATTATATCATGTTGTCAAATATTGTAAAGATAAAATAATTTTAAAATCAAAACAATATAAAACGAGATTATGCGCAATATTTCAAGTGCTGTGTCTCGACTGACGCTTCCTGTTGTGATATACTAAAAAGGTATTTTGTGCAGGAATCAGAGTGTGTCAAACTTTTTTCAGAAATAGTTTGGGAGGCGAGGTCACTGCACTTTCGAACGAGGAGGCGTTTACGTGAGTGAACAGTCAGAAAAAAGAAAGAAAAACATTTGTATGGGGCTGCTGGCACATGTAGATGCGGGAAAAACTACATTGTCAGAAGCGCTTTTATATTTAAGCGGCAAGATACGAAAATTAGGCAGAGTGGATCACAAGGATGCCTATCTGGATACCTCACCACTTGAGCGGGAACGTGGAATTACTATTTTTTCCAAGCAGGCGGTGTTGGAATTTCCGGAAACAAGAGTTACCATTCTGGATACACCCGGACATGTGGATTTTTCTGCAGAGATGGAGCGTACCCTGCAGGTATTGGATTATGCAGTTCTGCTGATCAACGGTGCGGACGGGGTGCAGGGACATACCGTGACTTTGTGGAAGCTGTTGGAGCAGTATGAGATTCCTACCTTTATTTTTGTAAACAAAATGGACCAGGATGGAACGGATCATGACGTACTTCTTGCAGAACTAAAGAAACGCTTGCATGAGAATTGCATGGATTTTTCGGAAACTGGAAATGCAGATGGTAATTCGCCATCAGAAGCACTGGCTGGGGAAAAAGAGCCGCAGAATTTGACTGCGGAGAAATTTTCAGATGAATTTCTGGAAAGCCTTGCCATGTGTGACGAGGAACTGCTGGAAAAATACCTGGAGACTGGGGATGTGTCAGAGGAAGAGATTACCAGCCTGATCGCGGATCGGAAGGTTTTCCCCTGTTATTTTGGCTCTGCCCTGAAAATGAACGGCGTAGAGGATCTGATCCGCGGACTGGATCGGTACACCAGATGTCCGAAATATCCAGAGGCTTTTGGCGCGAAGGTCTACAAGATCGCCAGGGACGATCAGGGAAACCGCCTTTCCTATATGAAGATCACAGGCGGGGCACTGAAGGTAAAAGAGCTTCTTACCACCAGTAAGGGAAATGTAGCAGCCGGGGACGAAATCTGGGAGGAAAAAGCCGACCAGATCCGGATTTATTCCGGCGCCAAGTTTGAACTGGTGAAAGAAGCACCAGCAGGAACGGTGTGCGCAGTAACCGGTCTTTCCCATACTTTTCCAAGTCAGGGACTTGGGGTGACGGAGAATTCCAATATGCCGGTGCTGGAGCCGGTGCTGAACTATCAGATCATTTTGCCGGAAGGCTGCGACGTGCATCAGATGCTAAAGAAGCTGAAAGAACTGGAGGAGGAAGATCCCCAGCTTCACATTGTGTGGGATGAGCAGCTGGGGGAAATCCATGCCATGCTTATGGGAGATGTGCAGATTGAGATCCTGAAAAGGCTGATCTGGGAGCGGTGCCATGTGGCGGTGGATTTTGGAACAGGAAATATTGTATATAAGGAAACCATTGCGGCACCCGTGGAAGGCGTGGGACATTTTGAACCTCTGCGCCATTATGCGGAGGTGCATCTTCTGCTGGAGCCAGGAGAGCCGGGAAGCGGAATGCAGTTTTTTACAGCCTGCAGTGAGGATGTGCTGGACCGGAACTGGCAAAGACTGATCCTTACCCATCTGGAGGAAAAGGAGCACCGGGGTGTGCTCACTGGGGCACCGATCACAGATATGCAGATCACGCTCCTTACCGGCCGCTCCCATCAGAAGCATACAGAGGGCGGCGATTTCCGCCAGGCCACATACCGGGCTATCCGCCAGGGGCTGAAAAAGGCGCAGAATGTGCTTCTGGAGCCTTATTATGAATTCCGGCTGGAAGTGCCGGTGGATGTGGTTGGGCGTGCCATGACGGATATCCAGAAAATGCAGGGAACTCTTCTTCCTATGGAAACTGAGGAGAATACTGCTATTTTGAAGGGAAAAGCGCCTGTTTCGACTATGCGCGATTATCAGAAGGAAGTAATTTCTTATACAAGAGGAATGGAAAGGCTGTTCTGCAGTCTGAAAGGCTATGAGCCTTGCAAAAATCAGGATGAGATCGTGGAGCAGATTGGCTACGATTCAGAGAGAGACCTGGATAATCCTACTGGATCTGTATTTTGTGCCCATGGAGCAGGATTTGTGGTGCCATGGTATGAAGTGGAAGAGTATATGCACCTGGATACCGGGATTATGGCGGAGTTTGAGGATGATCTTAGTGGAGAAGACTTGGATGATATGGAAAAAGGCTTTTCTAGTGCTGGAAATGCTTCGAGTGGAACAAGAATTGCTCAAAATGATGAAAATTCAGCACGCAGTGGAGCTGGCCGTGCAGGAACTTCCAGAAATACATCCGGAAGTGGAGGACGAACTGCAAACGGCTACCAGCCTCCGAAATCCGCCTACCGTGGAAGCTATGAGGATGACAAAGAACTTCAGGCTATTTTCGAGCGAACCTTTGGCCCGGTGAAACGGGAGCGCATGTCTTCCTATAAAAAAGTGGTAAGTGCCCCATCCTATTCGGGCAGCAGTTCTCCCAGAAAAAGAGATCAGGAAGAATACCTTCTTGTGGATGGCTACAACATTATTTTTGCCTGGCCAGAGCTGAAAGAACTGGCAGATGCGGATGTCCGGGCAGCACAGACTAAGCTGATGGATATTCTCAGCAATTATCAGGGATATAAGAAATGTACGCTGATCCTGGTATTTGATGCCTACAAGGTAGAAGGTCACCAGGAGGAAGTGCTGACCTATCATAACATCCATGTGGTGTATACCAAGGAAGCGGAAACTGCCGACCAGTACATTGAGAAAACCGTTCATAAGATTGGAAGACAGCATCAGGTGACGGTTGCTACCTCCGATGGCCTGGAACAGATCATCATTATGGGACAGGGCGCCAACCGTATTTCCGCAAGAGGCTTGAAAGAAGAAATCGAAGAGACCAGAAAGCAGCTCCGCCAGGAATGGCACCAGCACCGCCAGTCAAGCCATACCTATCTGTTTGACCATGCGGATGCGGAGACGGCGAAGCTGATGGAAGAAGTAAGGCTGGGTAAGAAGAAATTATAAGAATTAATGTTTGCCATTGGCAATTTGACAAACTCTTTGCCATCTGTTAAGGTAGTGGGCAAAGTGGTGTTGCAGCTATAAAGGAGATGTATAAAAATGAGAGAGAAGCTCACCGAAAAAGACGTAGAGAAAATTGAGCAGGAGATTGAGCACCGCAAGCTGGTTGTCCGCAAGGAGGCCATCGAGGCGGTAAAGGAGGCCAGAGCTCAGGGCGATTTAAGTGAGAATTTTGAATATTACGCAGCTAAGCGTCACAAGAACCAGAACGAAAGTCGTATCCGTTATCTGGAGAATATGTTAAAAACCGCCACCATCGTTTCTGACAAATCCAGCAGTGATGAGGTGGGAATGGATGATATTGTGGAGGTTTACTTCGAGGAAGATGACGAGATCGAGAAATACAAGCTGGTCACCTCTATCCGCGGAAACTCCATGGAGAACCGGATTAGCATTGACTCCCCAATCGGCATGGCATTAAAAGGCCATAAGGTTGGAGACAGAGTAGAAGTAAAGGTAAATGACAACTACAGCTACTTCCTGGAAATCCGCTCCATTGATAAGACTCATTCTGAGGAAGAGGAAATCAGAGGATTTTAAGTTACTGGCCAGGCCATGAAAGGTAACAATTCTAGAAAAAATCCAGATTTTATCAGTAGAGCCGCAGGGCCAGAATAGATTAGAAAACTTTGATGAGAAAATCCCTCATGAAATATGCAGCAATAATTGTAAAATTATCCTTCATATTTCATAGGGGATTTTTTTGCTCATGTGGATTTGAATCGGAAAAGCAGAATCCATTTGTAAAATGCCATTATGGCTTTGTAAAGAAGTTCTTTTGAATGTAAAATTTGGAAACCCCAGTAAAATCAACCTTCGAACAAAGATTTTACATTTCTAACCGCCAGATTTAACATTACTTTTGTAAAGAAAATCCCCCAAATGTAAAGAATTTTACACAGATTTAACATTGCCCTCACCTGAAACTTTACATAGCTCACTTATATTGGATTCGTAAACAAGAGAAATCAAGAACCCAATAAACTTTTAAAAGGATAAAAAAAGGAGAGGAAACGTAATGGATTTTTTTAGCATTCTGACAATGGTCGGAGGACTGGCAATGTTCCTGTATGGAATGCAGGTCATGGGCGACGGCCTGGAAAAGCTGTCCGGCGGCAAACTGGAAAAAATTCTGGAAAATCTTTCATCTAACCGTGTGAAAGCGGTTCTGGTTGGTGCAGCAGTGACTGCCATCATCCAGTCGTCATCGGCCACCACCGTTATGGTAGTCGGTTTTGTAAACTCAGGAATCATGCACTTATCCCAGGCAGTTGGCTTTATTATGGGAGCAAACATTGGTACTACGGTTACCGCATGGATCCTCAGCCTGGCTGGAATTGAGAGCTCCAACTTCTTTGTAAGACTGTTAAACCCAAGCTCATTTTCCCCGATTCTGGCACTGATCGGAGTGATCTTTATCGTATTTCTTCATGATGAAAAGAAGAAAGACATTGGAAACATTCTGGTTGGTTTCGCAGTATTGATGTTTGGTATGAACACCATGAGTGGTGCAGTAAAACCTCTGGCACAGGTACCGGAGTTCACAAACATCCTGCTGAAATTCTCCAACCCGGTTTTAGGTGTGCTGGCTGGTGCGCTTCTCACCGCCATCATTCAGTCCTCCTCAGCTTCAGTTGGTATTCTTCAGGCTCTCTGTGTAACTGGTGCAGTCCGCTACGGAACCGCATTTCCGATCATTATGGGACAGAACATTGGAACCTGTATCACAGCTATGCTTTCCTCCATCGGAGCAACCAAGAATGCAAAACGTGCAGCAATTGTTCATCTGTACTTTAATATTGTAGGAACCATTGCCTTTATGGTAGTTTTCTATGTACTCAATGGATTTTTACATTTTTCATTCATCAACGAAGTGGCAGGACCTGCAGGAATCGCTATCATCCATAGTGCATTTAACATCATCGCAACTGTTGTACTTCTCCCATTTGGCGATATGCTTGTAAAAATGGCATGTGCAACTGTCCGCGACACCAAAGAGGAAAAAGTTATTTCCGCAGAAGATCAGGAGTTTATGATTCTGGAGTCCCGTTTCCTTAGCAATCCTGGTATTGCTATTGAGCAGAGCAAAACAGCAGCGAAAAAAATGGCAGAGCAGTCAAGAAATGCCCTGAACCTTTCCTTTGGACTGCTGGATCATTTCCAGGAAGAAACCGCATTCCGTGTAGAAAAGATTGAGGCCAAGGTTGACCGTTACGAGGACGAGCTTGGAACCTATCTGATCAAATTAAACCAGAAGGATCTTTCCCTGGAGGACAGCCACAGTTTGTCTATTATGCTTCACTGTATCGGCGATTTCGAGCGTATTTCTGACCATGCCCTCAGCATTATGAAATCTGCGAAAGAAATTTCTGAGAAAAACACCAGCTTTTCAGATAAAGCGGTACAGGAGCTTCATGTAATGGAAAAAGCAGTGTCCGATATTGTAGACAAAGCCTACAATGTTTTTGCAAACCAGGATGTGCATCTGGCAGAAGAAATCGAGCCACTGGAAGAAGTAATCGATGAGCTCAGCCGTGAACTGAAACGACGTCATGTAAATCGTCTTCGTGCAGGAGAATGTACCATTGAGATGGGCTTTGTCCTTTCCGATATTACAACCAGCCTGGAGCGAATCGCAGATCATTGTTCCAACATCGGCGTCTGTGTGACTCAGGTGCGTGAGGATCTTTATGATACCCACAGCCACCTTGACACTGTAAAAAATGCGCCGGGAGAGCATTTCCACCACGAACTGGAAGTTGCCCGTGTGAACTATATGCTTCCGTAAAAGGAAAAATAAACGTTGCCAGTTGTTGCGCCGGGACAGAGTTTCCCGGAAAGCAGCAGCTGGTAACGTAATTTACAAGGATAAATGAGAAAATTTCGCAGTTTGTTTTTCGTTATTTTTACTGTGACTTTACATTCGCATACTTGTATAAGAAGTAAAAAGCACGTATACTGAGAAATAATGGTTATGATATACGAGCAATGTGAGAAGTGAGATTAGTAAGACGCGGGAGGAGAGAACTGGAAAATGATTTTTTGTGTTGAAGATGATAACAACATTCGTGATCTTTTAGTATATACGTTGGAGACAACCGGATTTCATGCAAGAGGGTTAGTAGACTCCCAGGAACTGTGGAAAGCTCTTGCAGAGGAAGAACCGGAGCTGATCCTTCTGGACATCATGCTTCCAGGGGAGGACGGCTATTCCATTTTGGATAAATTGAAGAAATCTTCCGGAACCAGAGATATCCCCATTATCATGGTAACGGCCAAGGAAGCGGAATTTGACAAGGTACGTGCCCTGGAATCCGGAGCAGACGATTATATTACCAAGCCTTTTGGCATGATGGAATTTATAGCAAGAGTGAAAGCAGTGCTTCGCCGAAGCAGCCGCCATGGAGATGACAGAGAGCTTAGCTGTGAGGAACTTCGTATTTTCCCAGGACGTCATCAGGTATTCTGCAATGACCAGCAGGTGGAGCTTACCAGAAAGGAATTCGAACTCCTTCTTTATCTGATGGAAAACAGAGGGATCGTTATGACTCGTGACCAGATCCTGTGTCATATCTGGGGCTATGATTTTGACGGCGAGACCAGAACCGTGGATGTGCATGTGCGGACCCTCCGCCAGAAGCTGGGAGATACTGGCAGACTGGTAGAAACTGTCCGGGGCGTAGGCTACCGAATGGCAGATAAGGGAGGCAGCCAGGGATGAAAAAGAAAATCCTAAGTCATACCAGTACGATGATCATTCTCACAGTTATCCTTACCTTTATCGCAGCCAGCTTTGTGATGTACGATAAGTTTAACAGCGCCATGAAAAAAGGTGTCCGGGATGAAGCAGAATATGTAAAAGTGGGAATGGAAGAAGCTGGAGAAGAGTATTTAAACGGAAATGTGGGAAAAGCCACAGATACCCGTATTACGCTTACTGATGCAGAGGGAAATGTGCTCTATGACAATGAAGCAGATGCTTCAAAGCTTCCCAATCACAGTGACCGTCCGGAATTTATCCAGGCTATGGAAAATGGCCAGGGCGAAGTGGTACGTTATTCAGAAACCCTGTCACACCAGACGTTCTATTATGCTGTGAAGCTGGAGGATGGAAAAATCCTTCGTCTGGCGAAAACCACAGACAGTGTGTTCCATACCTTGTTCAGCAGCTTTATCTGGCTGGGTCTTTTGATGATATTGATCATTCTGGTGGAAATCGTGCTGGTGCAAAAGCAGACACAGAGTCTGATCGAGCCGGTGAACAACCTGGATCTGGAGCACCCGCTTTCCAATGTGTGTTATGAAGAGCTGCGTCCGTTATTAATGCGTGTAGATCAGCAGAACAAGCAGATCGCCAGCCAGCTTGAGGAACTGAAAAAGACAGAGGCTGTCCGAAGAGAGTTTTCCGCAAACGTTTCCCATGAGCTGAAGACACCTTTGATGTCTATTTCCGGCTATGCGGAGCTGATGATGAACGGAATGGTGCGCCCGGAGAATATTGCAGATTTTTCTGGACGAATTTATAAAGAAGCCAACCGTCTGGGAAATCTGGTGGCGGATATTATCCAGCTGTCACGCCTGGATGAGCAGCAGGATGAAGTGGTTTCCATGGAGAGTGTGGAATTGGACGAGCTGGCAGAAGATGTGGTAAATAATCTTCAGGATCATGCGAAAAAGAAGAATATTTCGCTGGAATACCATGGCATTTCCGTAACGGTTCAGGGCGTACGCCATGTCCTTTACGAAATGCTGTACAATATAGCGGACAATGCAGTCCGTTACACTAATCCTGGCGGACATATCCACATTTATGTGGGAAAAAGAGGGGGAAAGCCCTTCTACCGGGTGGAGGATGACGGAATCGGAATTCCAAAATCCGAACAAAAAAGAATATTTGAACGATTCTACCGGGTGGACAAAAGTCATTCCCGGCAGACCGGAGGAACCGGTCTTGGCCTGTCCATTGTAAAGCATGGTGCAACCCTGCACCACGCCCAGATCAATGTGGACAGCGACCTGGGTAAAGGGACAAAAATGGAGCTGCTTTTTTAAGCAGCTCCATTTTCATACAATGATTTACGAGAACAGCGAGTCAAAGGCCTGTGCCTGCACAAGATATTGACGACTGCTGCAATAACGAACCAAACCTGCAAAGCATGTTTTATCCTGCTAATTACAGTTCGCTCAGTGCATCCTCATCCGCCACAATGATCGCATTCGGATGGAACTGAAGAATGGAAGCCGGGCACTGTGGAGTAACCGGTCCCTTGATAGCTGCTGCAAGAGCTTTGGCTTTGTTCTTGCCGTTGGCTACAAGGAGAACGGTCTTTGCACTCATAATATTGCCGGTTCCCATGGAATAAGCCTTACGCGGTACATCCTCTTCGCTTGCGAAAAATCTCTTATTCGCCTGGATGGTAGCCTCTGTAAGATCTACGCAGTGTGTGCCAGCCTCGAAATGATCATCCGGCTCATTGAATCCGATGTGGCCGTTTGGTCCGATTCCAAGAAGCTGCAGATCTACTGTGCCAATGTTCTTAAGCAGGGTATTGTATGCTTCACAGCATGCCTCTGCGTCCAGATTGGTTCCGTCTGGAACATAAGTATTCTTAATATCAATATTGACTCTGCTGAACAGATTCTTGTTCATGAAGTAACGGTAGCTCTGGTCATTGGATCCGTCCAGTCCCACATATTCGTCCAGATTCACGGATTTTACATGGGAAAAATCAAGGATTCCCTCTTCATACATAGCAGCCAGCTGATCGTAGGTACCCACTGGGGAAGAACCGGTAGCAAGACCAAGAATACAATCCGGCTTGGATAAGATAACGCCGGCGATAATGGTAGCTGCGGTACGGCTCAGCTCTTCGTAATTCTTTACTTTTATAACTTTCATTTTACCTCTCCTTCTCTGTCAATAAGTGAATATGATCACTTTAACAGGGTGCAAAAAAATGACGGCATTATCAGAATGCTGTCATGTAAAAACCCTGCCCCTGTATCTTGAGACAATATCAGTATACCCTATATTTGTGCGAAACGCCATAAATATTTCTGCTTTTTTTTGCCTTTTTTGGTGAAAACTGATTGCAGGTTTCGAAAACTCATCTATTTTTCTGAAACAATAGGTCTTATAAAAATTGACAAGAAGCAGTTTGTCTGTTACCATCAAACTATATGCAGTTTTGTTTGCATATGCTTTGGTACAGGCAATATTGTAATTTACATAAATATCCAGTTCCTGGATAAAAATGGGAGGTAAAAGAGGAATGAAAAAGCCAGCATTAGTAGTTATGGCAGCAGGTATGGGAAGCAGATACGGCGGCCTGAAGCAGATTGACCCTGTTGATAAAGATGGAGATATTATCATTGATTTTTCCATCTATGATGCGATTCAGGCAGGATTTGAGAAAATCGTATTTATTATAAAGAAAGAGAATGTAGCAGATTTCCGTGCAGCTATCGGAGACCGTATGAGTAAGCACGCTGAAGTTGTGTTTGTATTCCAGGATCTGCATAATCTGCCGGAAGGTTTTGAGGTTCCGGAGGGACGTGTGAAACCTTGGGGAACCGGTCATGCCATCATGAGCTGTATGGATGTGATCGACGGACCATTTGCAGTCATCAATGCAGATGATTATTATGGACGCCACGCATTCCAGATGGCATATGACTTCCTTACACAGAACCAGGACAAAGACGGTGTTTACCAGTATATGATGGTTGGCTATAAGCTGGAGAACACCCTTACCGATAACGGTCATGTAGCCCGTGGTGTATGCGTGACAGACGAAGAGGGATACTTGAAAGATATCAATGAGCGTACCCACATTGAGAAGAGAGACGGGGGAGCTGCTTACACAGAGGATGACGGTGCTACCTGGCATGAGCTTCCAATGGACGCAACCGTATCCATGAACATGTGGGGATTTTCTGCAAGTATTCTGAAAGAGCTGAAAGACAGATTCCCGGCATTCCTGAAAGAGAACATTGAGAAGAATCCGCTGAAATGCGAGTATTTCCTCCCATTTGTAGTAGATGAGCTTCTTGGCGAGAAGAAAGCAACTGTTAAAGTCCTGAAATCCATGGATAAATGGTACGGCGTAACTTATAAAGAGGATAAGCCGGTTGTAGTAGCAGCAGTCCAGAAGATGAAGGATGAAGGCATGTATCCGCAGAATCTGTGGGAGGATTGATAAGTGGAGAAAACAAAAGATGCAAGCCGTCAGGAACTGATGGAAGTGATCGACAGCTTTGATTTTGGCGGAGAGCTTGAAGAGGTTGGCATATTTGGAAACGGTCATATTAATGAGACTTACCTGGCAGTCTTTTCCAAAGGAAATGAAAAGAAGCGTTACATCCTCCAGAAAATGAACCGTCAGATTTTCCAGGATCCGGTTGGCCTTATGGAAAATATCAGTGGCGTTACTTCCTGGCTGAAAAAGAAAATTGTGGAGAATGGCGGAGATCCGGAGCGTGAAACTCTAAATATTGTAAATGACCGCGCAGGTGCTCCTTATTTTGTAGACAAAGAGGGAGAATACTGGAGAGCTTATCTGTTTATTGAAAATGCTACCTGTTTTGACCAGGTGGAGAGCGATGAGGACTTTTACCAGAGTGCACTGGCTTTCGGTAATTTCCAGCGTCTCCTTGCGGACTATCCGGCAGAGACTCTTCATGAGACCATTCCAAATTTCCACAATACAGTGAAACGTTTTGCTGATTTTAAGAAGGCTGTGGAAGAGGATGCCTGCGGACGGGCAGCAGATGTTCAGAAAGAAATCCAGTTTGTGCTGGAAAGAGAGCAGCTGGCCCATACTCTGGTAGATCTTCAGGAGGCTGGCAAACTGCCTCTTCGTGTAACACACAACGATACCAAGCTGAACAATATTATGATTGATAATGCCACCCATAAGGGAATCTGTGTCATCGATCTGGATACGGTAATGCCGGGACTTTCCCTGAATGATTTCGGTGATTCCATCCGTTTCGGTGCAAGTACGGCTGCGGAGGATGAGCAGGACATTTCCAAGGTATCCTGCGATCTTCATCTATTTGATGTGTATGTAAAGGGCTTTCTGGAGGGATGCGGCGGTGCCCTTACGGATCTGGAAGTGGAGATGCTTCCAATGGGCGCCATCCTTATGACTTTTGAGTGTGGAATGCGTTTCCTGGCAGACCACCTGGAGGGAGACCATTATTTCCGCATCCACCGTGAAAATCACAATCTGGACCGTGCCAGAACCCAGTTTAAGCTGGTGTGGGACATGGAACAGAAATTATCTGAGATGAAAGCTATTGTACAAAAATATAAATAGTGGTATGCTAAAGCAGGCAGGTATAAAACATATCTGCCTGGGTACCAATAACGAATGCAAAGGATACATATTGGAACTTTGCAGCAAACGAGGAGGAAAATATCATGGCAATTTTAGTAACAGGCGGTGCAGGATACATCGGAAGCCACACTGTTGTAGAACTTCAGAATTCCGGTTATGACGTAGTAGTTCTGGATAATTTGTCAAATTCCAGCGAGAAGGCTCTTGACAGAGTTTCCAAGATCACAGGTAAGCCGGTTAAATTTTATAAGGCAGATATCCTGGACAGAGAAGCCCTTGACCAGATTTTTGACAAAGAAGACATTGACTCCTGTATTCATTTTGCCGGACTGAAAGCTGTTGGTGAGTCCGTAGTGAAGCCATGGGAATATTATGAGAATAATATTGCAGGAACCCTGACTCTTGTAGATGTAATGAGAAAACATGGCGTTAAGAATATCATCTTCTCTTCCTCTGCAACTGTATATGGCGATCCGGCACAGATTCCGATCACAGAAGAATGCCCGAAGGGACAGTGCACCAACCCATACGGCTGGACCAAATCCATGCTGGAGCAGGTTCTTACAGACATTCAGAAAGCAGATCCAGAGTGGAACGTAATGCTGCTTCGTTACTTCAACCCGATCGGTGCCCACAAGAGCGGAACCATCGGCGAGAATCCAAATGGTATCCCGAACAACCTTATGCCATACATCACACAGGTTGCTGTTGGCAAGCTGAAAGAGCTTGGTGTATTCGGCAATGACTATGACACTCCGGATGGAACCGGCGTGAGAGATTATATCCACGTAGTGGATCTTGCAAAAGGTCATGTAAAAGCTCTGAAGAAGATCGAGGAGAATCCTGGTCTTGCAATCTACAACCTTGGTACAGGTAAAGGCTACAGTGTTCTTGATATTGTGAAGAACTTTGAAGCAGCTACAGGTGTGAAGATCCCATACGTGATCAAACCACGCCGTGCAGGAGATATTGCTACCTGCTATTGCGATGCTTCCAAGGCTGCTAAGGAGCTTGGATGGACTGCAGAGAACGGCATCCGCGAGATGTGCGAGGATTCCTGGAGATGGCAGAGCAATAACCCGAATGGTTATGAAGATTAATTTTAAAGGATAAATACATATGATTCAGAATCTGATTTTTGATGTTGGAGATGTGCTGGTGGAGTATCGCTGGTTTGAGATGCTGACCAAGGATTATGGTCTTTCGGAAGCTGAGGCGAAGCGGATCGGCGGGGAAATGTTTGACAATGAGATCTGGGTACAGGGACTTGACGGCGGAAGGCTGAGCCTTGAGGAAGCCATTCACCAGTATGAGCTGAAGTATCCGGCGGATGTGGACGTGATGGGCTGGTTCCTTCGAAACGGAGAGCAGATGGCTGTAAAGCGCCCGGAAATCTGGGACAAGGTTGCAGCATTGAAGGAAAAAGGGTATAAGATTTACCTGCTTTCCAATTACTCAGAGGAGCTGTTCCATATGCATACCAAGGGAGCGAAATTCCTGGATGTGCTGGATGGCGGAGTGGTTTCCTACCAGGTGCATGCTTTGAAGCCAGACCGGGAGATTTATGAGATCCTTCTGGAGAAATATAACCTGAAAGCAGAAGAGTGCCTGTTTTTCGATGACCGCGCCGATAATGTGGAAGGCGCGAAGAAGGTGGGAATCCAGGCGATACAGGTGACATCAAGAGAGATGCTGAACGAAACATTAGATAAAATGCTCACAGAATAAATGAGGCCGCCCCTCCGGGGGCGGCTTTTTCTAACTGGACAAGAGTATGTAAAAAAAATACAAAAAAATGCCCAGAGCCGGAATCGAACCAGCGACACGAGGATTTTCAGTCCTCTGCTCTACCAACTGAGCTATCTGGGCATTTATAAGTTCTTCAAACTTACAGTGCATATAATAGCACAGAAAACATTCACACGCAAGAAAAATTTTCAAAAATCTGTAAATTCAAAAAACTCAGCGAACAACATACATCCTTTTCCTTGTAAAAACCATGCCTTGCTTTTCATATATACTAATGTTAGAATGGCAGTAGCCTGAAGGAAAGATCATGGTGGGATATTGCCAGGAATTTCTTACAGGCAATCTGACGAAAGGCAGGTGAAGCTATGGAAAAAGTGATCATTATCGGTGCTGGACCGGCGGGGATTTCGGCGGCTTTGTATGCAGCAAGGGCGAATATGGATCCGCTGGTGATCAACAACGGTATTGGAGCTTTGGAAAAAGCTGAGAAAATAGAAAATTATTATGGTATGGAACACCCTGTTTCCGGGAAAGAATTATTTGAGACCGGGATTGCCCAGGCGAAGGCACTTGGCGTAAGGATCCTGGAGGCTCAGGTTCTGGGAATTGGCGGATTCGATACCTTTCAGGTGAAAACTACAGTTGGTGACTTTGACACCATCAGCGTGATCCTTGCTACCGGCAGTAAGCGGAAAGCTCCTGCGATTCCTGGAATCAGGGAATTTGAGGGAAAAGGCGTCAGCTACTGCGCAGTATGCGATGCATTTTTCTACAGAGGAAAAGACGTGGCTGTACTTGGAAACAGCGACTTTGCTCTTCATGAAGCAGAAGAACTGGCTCCTATGGCTGGTTCTGTTACAATCTATACAGATGGAAAGAAACCGGAATTTTCCAAGGAAGCTCCTTTTGCTGTGAATACCATGAAAATCCAGTCCGTGGAGGGCGATGAGAAGGTGTCCGGACTGCGGCTGGTTTATGAGCCAGAGAAATTTGCTCCTGCAGACGGCGTTTTCGTAGCACTTGGAACTGCAGGAAGTGCAGAGATGGCCAGACAGATGGGCGCGGCCCTCACCGAGAAGGGCAATATCAAGGTAAACGAAAAGATGGAGAGCACCATCCCCGGGCTCTTTGCAGCAGGTGACTGCACAGGCGGACTTTTGCAGGTAGCGAAGGCCGTTTACGACGGAGCCCAGGCTGGGATCAGCGCCAACCAGTATGTGCGAAAGAAAGAGCAGAAAAATGCAAATTGACGGCTGTTTTTTCGTGAAATGTATAACTGTGAAGATACGAAACAGTTACATTGGGAACATGAATATAAATTCAGAACTGGAAATGAAATAGAAAGGATGAATCAATTATGGCAAAAGTAATCACAACACAGAATTTTGAAGAAGAAGTATTAAAATCCGAGAAACCATTTCTCCTTGATTTCTGGGCAACCTGGTGCGGACCATGCATGCGCCAGGGACCGATCGTAGAGGAATTAGGTGAGGAAGGCTACGCAGTAGGAAAACTGGATGTAGACCAGAATATGGAGCTGGCACAGCAGTTCCGCGTTATGAGCATTCCTACCCTGATCATTTTCAAAAATGGAGCAGAAGCACACCGTCTGGTTGGACTTACCGACAAAGAAGAATTAAAGAAGCTTCTGGACGAATAAGCGGATGAAGATATTACTTGCAGCGTGCAATGCCAAATATATACACTCCAATCTGGCTGTTTTTAACCTGAAAGCCTATGCGAAGGAGTATGACAGCCATGTGATTTTAAGGGAATACACCATCAATCAGCTGAAGGATGATATCCTGAAGGATATTTACAGATGCCATCCCGATGTGGTGTGTGTATCCTGCTATATCTGGAACATTACCTTTGTGCGGGAACTGATGCAGGATCTGCGGAAGATCCTGCCAGAAGTTCCGTTCTGGGCCGGCGGTCCGGAGGTGTCTTATGATGCGGAAGAATTTCTGAAAAAGAATCCGGCATTTCAGGGTGTTATGCTTGGGGAAGGGGAGGAAACTTTCCTGGAACTGACAAGGCATTATGTGGACAAAAATATTTCTCTGGAAGAGATAACCGGTCTTGTGTACCGGAAACCGGACGGTACCACTCAGAATAATGGCTGGCGTCAGATCATGGATCTTAGCAAGGTGCCTTTTGCATACGAAGATCTGAAGGATTTTGAAAACCGGATCATTTATTATGAAAGCAGCCGTGGCTGCCCTTTTTCCTGTAGTTACTGTCTGTCCTCCGTGGACAAGAAGCTGCGTTTCCGTGATCTGGAACTGGTTAAGAAAGAACTGCAGTTTTTTCTGGATCACAAAGTGCCCCAGGTGAAGTTTGTGGACAGAACCTTCAACTGCAAGCATGATCACGCCATGACCATCTGGCAGTACATAAAGGACCATGACAATGGAATCACCAATTTCCATTTTGAAATATCCGCAGACCTGTTAAAGGAAAACGAACTGGAGCTGATGCGCACCATGCGTCCGGGACTGATCCAGCTGGAGATCGGTGTACAGTCCACAAATCCGGACACCATTCGTGCAATCCACCGTACCATGGATTTTGAAAAGCTGACTGGAATTGTAAATAAAATTCACAGCTTTAAGAACATTCATCAGCACCTTGACCTGATCGCTGGACTTCCATATGAGGATTATGACAGCTTCCATAAGTCCTTTAATGACGTGTATGCACTGCGTCCCCAGCAGCTTCAGCTTGGATTTTTGAAGGTTCTGAAAGGATCCTACATGAAAGAGATGACAGAAGAGTACGGAATCGTACACAAGGAATTGGAGCCCTATGAGGTATTGGGAACCAGGTGGCTGCCCTATGAGGACATTTTGCGTTTGAAAATGGTGGAAAGTATGGTAGAACTGTACTATAATAGTGGACAGTTCCAGAATACCATTGCCTGTGTGGAGCCGTTGTTTGAGGACGCTTTTACCTTATATGAGAAGCTGGGACAGTTTTATGAGAAAAAAGGTTATTCGGAGATTTCCCATTCCAGAATGCGCAGATATGAGATTCTGCTGGAGTTTGTAAGAGAAGAACTGGAAGCGCAGGAAGCTGCAAAGCAGGCAGCAAATCAGGAAGTGACAGCAGGAAAAACTGGGCCTGATAGCACGTGCATGAATTCTGTAACCTGGGAAAAAGCAGCAGACAGCATGATCTACGATCTGTATCTCCGCGAAAACCTGAAAAGCCATCCGTCCTTTGAGATGGACCAGAAGCCTTATGAGAAGGCAATCTGGGAATACCGGCGTCAGGAGAAAGTGCCGAAGACAGCGCACATCGAAGTGTTCCGGGATGGCAGAATATTGTTGTTTGATTATGAAAACAGGGATCCGCTGCTTCACAATGCGGCGGTGAAGGAAATCAGCCTGTAAGAAAGGGAGTATATTATGGGAATGTTTGATCCAAAGAAAAGAAAACTGGTTACAGCGATTATCGCAGTAATCCTGGTACTGGCCATGGTTGTGCCTACCGTTATTTCTCTTCTTCTGTAAGGAAACGAGAAGATGAGACTTGGACAAGCGGCTATGGAGGCTTTGCAGGCAGAAATCTGCGGGCTTCTTACGCCTGGAAATGAGCTTGTGGTGGCAGGAGCTGTTGCCCTTGAAGGAACGGTACAGATCGCAAAGGCGAAGCATGATATTTTAAGAGAACATTTTTCTGAAAGCTTTCTCCGAAATGCGGGTGAGCTGAGAGACGTTTATGGGACAGTGAAGGAAAACGGGGAAAGCTGTGCGCCTGTTGGAAATAAGGAAGACTGCTGTGGGGAAACGATGGCAGCAGGTGGAAAACTTAGTGCCCCGATTACTGGTAAGGTGGAAGACTGTGCTGCATGGAAAGCGGCGAAGGCAGCTGGCGCGACAGCACTCTATGCAATGGGAGAGGGCGGCTTTTTAAGTGCACTGTGGAAGATGGCGGAAGCATCCCAGGTAGGACTGGAAATGGACTTTACGAAAGTGCCTATCCGCCAGGAAACTATTGAGATCTGTGAGATTTTTGACATCAATCCATATAAGCTGAATGCCAGGGGCGCCATCCTGATCGGAATTCCGGCAGGAGAGGCATTGGTGCAGGAGCTTCGCAGACTGGGAATGATGGCAGCTGTGATCGGTCAGACCAATGCAGGAAATGACAGAATGCTTTACTATAATGGAAATGGCCGATATCTGGAACGTCCTGGGAAGGATGAAATTTATAAAGTTTTGCCTTAAAATACAAAGTGAAAGAATAAAAAGTTTTAGAAGGACAGCATTTGTTATCTGTGTTGTTTACAAAAACGAATGCTGCTTAAATTACTGTGAGTACAGGAGCTGAAAATAAATGGGAACATTAAACATTGTACTTCATGAGCCGGAGATTCCGGCAAATACAGGAAATATTGGACGTACCTGTGTGGCCACAGGTACCAGACTCCATCTTATTGAGCCTCTTGGTTTCTCTTTAAGTGAGAAAGCCCTGAAGCGTGCCGGGATGGATTACTGGAAGGATCTGGATGTGACAACCTATCTGGATTACGAGGACTTCCTGGAGAGAAATCCGGGAGCAAAGATCTATTATGCAACGACGAAAGCACCTCAGACCTACGCAGATGTAAAATACGAGGATGACTGCTTTATTATGTTTGGAAAGGAAAGCGCCGGAATTCCGGAAGAAATTCTTCGGGACAACCAGGAAACCTGCGTGCGGATCCCAATGGCCGGCGAGACCAGATCCTTGAATCTGAGCAATTCCGTGGCGATCATTCTCTACGAAGCCTTCCGCCAGCATGGCTTTGAGCACTTGAAACTGGAAGGGCATTTGCGGAAATATGACTGGAAATAGAGTGGGAGAGGTTTTATAGTCTTCACGGCAATATATTTCAAGATGTATAGAAAAAGAGTTACTGTTCACTCCGTTCACAGCAACACGCTTCGCGATGCACAGAAATCATGCAAAGCATGATTTCGCGCCGCTATTCTCGGGTTTTCTGTGAGCTTTGCTTACAAAAAACACCTCGCGGAACATCAACTGTGAACAGTAACGAAAAAGACCTACGGCATAGCAGAAATTCTGCATATGTTGTAGGTCTTTTGTAAGTTATGAATTTTTATTTTACTTTTTTCAAAGTAAAAATAAACTCCGTTCCAACCCCTTCCGTACTGATCACATTAATATTCTGATTGTGCGCTTTAATGATCTCTTTTACAATAGAAAGTCCAAGTCCCGTTCCCTTTCGGTCTTTTCCACGGGAGGTGTCGGTTTTGTAGAATCTGTCCCATACCTTGGACAGACTCTCTTTGGGAATTCCCACTCCATGATCCTTCACAGAAACAAAAACCTTATCATTCTTTACAGAAGTTTCCATAATGATGGAAGAATTGTCATTACTGAATTTGATCGCATTGTCCAATAAATTGTACAGTACCTGCTGGATCTGTTCCATGTCGGCTTCCACGAAAAGCTCTTTTCCATAGAGCAGCAGTTCCAGATCAATATTCTTTTTCGAACAGGTTCCCTCGAAGGTATTGGCAGTATTTTTTATGACATCATTGATATCAAACCGGCGGATGTTCATCATCCGTTTCCGCTCATCCAGATCGTTTAATACCAGAAGGCTTCGTGTCAGTTTTTCCAGACGGTCAGCCTCATGGGAAATGATATTTAAGTATTTATCCTGTAATTCTGGTGGAATGGTACCATCCAGGATCGCTTCCACATAGCCCTTGATGGAGGTAAGGGGAGAACGGAAATCATGGGAAACGTTGGCGATAAAGGTTCGCTGGTATTCTCCATTCTGATTGATCTTGTCCGCCATGTAGTTTAAGGTATTGGCAAGATAACCCATTTCATCCTCTGATTTCACTGGAATGCGGTAGCTTAAGTCTCCGTTGGCATACTCGGAAGCCCCCTTGATGATCTGCTGCATGGGAATATGGACCCATTTCTGATAGCAGAGCAGAAGCAGTCCGCACAGTGCGTACACAGCCAGGAAAACCATCTGGAGGATGCCAAGAAGTCCGCTGCGCTTCTGATAAAGCTGCTGCATGTCATAGTGGTAGGTGACATATCCCTCTGTGGTTCCCCTGTTTTCCACTGGAACAACCACGTTTAAATGTGGGCTGGAAAAATATCCATAAAAATTACTGATCTTGTACTGGGCATTAAGCCAGAAATCCAGGTCAGAATCCGGGATGGAAACGGTATCGGAAACAGAAGCTGGTTCTGTAGATGCCTCCTTATCAGAGACATGATCTGTATCGGAAGTCCCGTTGGAAAAATCGGGAGCAGACGCTGCATGGCTGAGGCTGTATTCCAGATCGGAGGATTGCACCAGCACATGAAAATCCTCATCCAGGATCAGAATCCCGGCTCCCTCTCCGGAAGCAAGAATATCTGTGATCTTTTCCAGTCCGTCGGTATCTCCATCTGCAACCTGCTGCCGGGTGATTTCATCAGAGGCAAATCTTACAGCGCTGTCATGGAGCCTTGCCCCCACTTCGCCTTCCAGGTAAGTCTCCACAAAATGGGAGCCTCCGGCTGTGGCGAAGAGGAAGCTTGCAATGCCAATGAGAATGTAGCTGGCGATCAGCTTACTGTGGACGGTTTTTCTCATTCGCTTTTTACCTCAAACTTATAGCCAATTCCCCAGACTGTGGAGATAGACCAGCTTGGATGATCCTTGATCTTTTCACGGAGACGTTTGATGTGAACATCTACCGTTCTGGTATCGCCAATGTACTCATATCCCCAGATGTGATCCAGAAGCTGTTCTCTTGTAAATACCTGGTTTGGTGAAGATGCCAGGAAGTAAAGAAGCTCCAGCTCCTTCGGCGGCATATCCACCTGTTTTCCCATATAGGTAACAGAATAATTGGTAAGATTGACTGTAAGGTCCGGGTAAGTGGCGCATTTCTCATCGCTTACCACAGTGGTCTGCTTGGGCTGGAAACGGCGGAGTACAGCGCGGACCCGGGCAACCAGTTCCTTGGAATCAAATGGCTTGATAATATAATCGTCGGCGCCCAGTTCTAATCCCAGCACCTTGTCGAAGGTTTCGCCTTTGGCGGAGAGCATGATGATGGGGACGTCTGAGGTGTGGCGGATCTCGCGGCATACCTGATAACCGTCAATTCCCGGAAGCATCAGATCCAGAAGGATCAGGTTGGGATGGAAGGTCTGAAATTCTTTTAAGGCCAGTTCGCCGTCGTTTACGATCTTTGTTTCGAAACATTCTTTGGTAAGATACAGAGAAATCAGCTCTGCAATATTGTTGTCATCATCGACAATGAGGATTTTCTGTTTAGCAACCATAGTTCGTTTCTCCTTCTAAAATTTATAGTAAAGTCCTGAAATGTGCCTGAAGAAGCACATCCATGAAGGCAAAACTTCTAGTGGCTTGTCACAAGAAGTTTTGCTTTTCTATGCATTGCGAAGCATGTAACTGTGGCGGTTCTGAACAGTTACGTTATTTCTTAAACTCTACAATTGTAACACCTGCATCACCCTCGCCAAATTCCGCCAGGCGGAAATCAGCCACATGCTTCTGGCGACGGAGATAGTTATGCACACCCTTTCGCAGTGCGCCGGTACCTTTACCATGTACAATACGCACACTCTTCAGGTGGGCCAGATAAGCGTCGTCCAGATATTTGTCCAGCTCGGCAACCGCCTCATCCACTGTTTTTCCAAGGAGATTGATCTCTGTGGAAACGCTGGTGGACTTGGACATACGGATCTTGCCTGCGCCTGTGCGGGAAAGTCCGGGGGTGTTGATAACCGGCTCGTCTACAAGCTCCAGGTCGGAAATGTGGACCTTGGAACGGATAATACCCATCTGTACGAACAGGAAGCCCTTGGAATCCGGATGACTGCTGACCGTTCCCTTCAGATTCATGCTGAGTACTTTTACGGTATCGCCAAGGGAAAGATCCTTTGGCTTCAGCTCTTTCTTCGGCTTCTTCACAGTGGTATTCATGGACATGCCCTTTTCAGCCTTGTTCATGCGGTTTCGAAGATTCTGGCGCTCTTTTTCAATGGCTGCAGTATCCACATGATCCTTCTGGAATTTGTGGAACATTTTCATGGTCTGGTCCGCATATTCCTTGGTGTCTGCCAGGATCTTTCGGGCTTCTTCGTTGGCTTCCCGTAAGATCCGCTCTTTGCGCTCATCCAGCTTCTCCTGCTTGGACTCCAGTTCCTGCTTCAAGGAAGCAATCTCTGCCTTATAACGCTCCACTTCCTGACGTTCGTTTTCGATGATCACACGGCTGTTTTCCAGGGAGGTAAGGACATCCTCGAAGGACTCGTCCTTCTGGCTGATCTGCTCCCTGGCGCGTTCAATGATAAAGTCCGGAAGACCAAGCTTGGAAGAGATGGCAAAAGCATTACTCTTTCCAGGAACACCGATCAGGAGGCGGTAAGTAGGACGTAAGGTTTCTACATTAAATTCACAGCAGGCATTTTCCACCCCGTCTGTAGAGAGGGCGTAAACCTTCAGCTCGCTGTAATGGGTGGTTGCCATGGTGCGGATGCCCTGTTCGTGCAGGAAGGACAAAATGGAGATGGCGAGGGCTGCACCCTCTGTAGGGTCAGTACCAGCGCCAAGCTCGTCGAAAAGCACCAGAGAGTCCTGGTCGGCTTTTTTCAGGAAGGACACCACGTTTGTCATATGGGAAGAAAAAGTACTGAGAGACTGCTCAATGCTCTGTTCATCCCCGATATCGGCATAGACCTCATGGAAAACAGAGAGCTCAGAACGGTCCAGGGCTGGAATGTGAAGTCCGGCCTGTCCCATCAGGGTGAGCAGTCCTACTGTTTTCAGAGAAACCGTTTTACCGCCGGTGTTTGGTCCGGTTACTACAAGCAGATCGAAATCTTCCCCAAGACGGATGTCAATGGGAACAGCCTGTTTCTTCGGGATCAGAGGATGGCGGGCCTGTTTCAGGTGAATGCGTTTCTCTGTATTGAAAATAGGCTCTGTAGCGTTCATATCTAGGGCAAGTCCAGCTCTTGCAAAAATGAAGTCCAGCTGGATCATAATGTCCAGGTCTGCGCGGATGGCATCTATATTCTGGGCGGTCTGTTCGCTTAAGGTGGCGAGAACGGCTTCGATCTCTTTCTGTTCCTGAAGCTCCAGCTCACGGATGTCGTTGTTCAGTTTGACAATGGCCAGAGGCTCAATAAATAAAGTAGAGCCAGTGGAGGACTGGTCGTGGATCATACCGGGAACCTGTCCTTTGTATTCGGCTTTTACCGGGATACAGTAGCGGCCGTTTCGCATGGTGATAACGGAATCCTGCAGGTAATTGCGGGCACTTCCGTTTACCAGGGAGGCCAGCTGGGTGTGGATGCGGTCGTTGGCAACCTTCATGCTGCGGCGGACGTGCATCAGGCCGGCACTGGCGTCGTCGCTGATCTCATCCTGGGAGAGGATGCAGCGGCGGATCTCGGAAGAGAGGGGAGTCAGTGGCTCCAGGCTCTCGAACATACCGTCCAGGGAGTCTTCCCTTGCATCTCCACGTTCATTGCGGGAGTATGCTTTTACCCGGTTGGTATTTTCCAGAAGTCCGGCAATGGCAAGGAGCTCGGAGATCCCAAGGGAGCTTCCGATCTCCAGCCGTTTCAGGGAGCCGCGCACGTCTTTGACGCTTCCGAAGGAGATGTTTCCTTTCTGGAAAAGGCGGGTGAGGGCGTCCCTGGTCTGGGTCTGCATATGGCGGATCTCATAAACATCTTCAGATGGCAGAAGGTGTCTGCACAGGTCTTTTCCCATCTGGGAGGAGGCCTTCTCTGTCAGCTGGTCGATGATCTTGTAGTATTCAAGTGATTTTAAAGCTTTTTGATTCATAATTTCTCCTGTAAATAACAAATCTGAAAATCATATTTACTGTACTCCTTATTGTACATGATTTCCAGGGACTTGAAAAGGAAAAAGTGGGGAGAAATTCATAAATTGTTCATAAATGTTTGGTATGATATTAAAGATTGTAATGTCTGGGAAAAACCAGACGTGTCTTTTTTAGAAAGGGAAGGAAATTATGCGTTTTTTAAACGAGTTACATGAGGGCGACCGGATCAGCGGTATTTATCTGTGCAAGCAGAAGCAGCCAGCTGTGACCAAGAATGGCAAGCCTTATGAGAATATTATCCTCCAGGACAAGACCGGAGTGATGGATGGCAAGATCTGGGATCCCAATTCTCTGGGAATCGACGATTTTGATGCCCTGGATTACATTGAGGTCATGGGAGACGTGACCAGCTTTGCAGGAGCCATGCAGCTGAATATCAAGCGCGTGCGCAAGGCAGGAGAGGGAGAGTATAACCCGGCAGATTATCTTCCGGTAAGCGAGAACAGCACAGACGACATGTACACCCAGCTTGTGGCCATGATCGGTACTGTGAAGAATACGTACCTGAATACACTTCTGAAGAAATTATTTGTGGAAGACCAGGAATTCCTGAAATCCTTCGAGGAGCATTCCGCAGCCAAGACTGTACACCACGGCTTTATGGGCGGACTGATGGAGCATACCTTAAGCGTTGCCAAGCTTTGCGATTACATGGCATCCGCTTACCCGGTGATCAAGCGTGACATGCTGATCACAGCAGCCCTTCTTCATGACGTGGGCAAGACAAGAGAGCTTTCCTCATTTCCACTGAACGATTACACCGACGAGGGACAGCTTCTGGGACACATTATCATCGGTGCCCAGATGATCCACGACCTGGCGAAAGAGATCCCGGATTTTCCTCTGGAGCTTGAGAACCAGCTGGTACACTGCATCCTGGCCCACCACGGCGAGCTGGAATACGGTTCTCCCAAGAAACCGGCTATGGTAGAGGCAGTAGCCCTGAATCTTGCAGATAATACAGATGCCCGTATGGAGACTCTCACTGAGATCTTCGCAGCAGATAAGAGCAAGAAGGAATGGCTTGGATACAACAGATTGTTTGAATCAAACTTAAGAAAGACAGGAGAATGGTAATCTTTATGGAATATCGTAAGAATGATATTGTTACGTTAAAGATTGAAGATTGCGGAATTGACGGTGAAGGTATCGGAAAGGCTGATGGCTTCACCGTTTTTGTCAAAGACGCAGTGATCGGAGACACAGTTCGCGCAAAGATCATGAAAGCGAAGAAAAATTACGGTTACGGAAGACTGGAGGAGATCCTTACCCCATCCCCTGACCGTGTAGAGCCAAAGTGCCAGTTCGCAAGACAGTGCGGCGGCTGTCAGCTGCAGGCCCTTTCCTATGAGAAGCAGCTGGAATTTAAGACAGCCAAGGTACGGGGGCATCTGGAACGGATAGGCGGATTCACAGACCTTCCTATGGAAGAAATCCTGGGAATGGAGCAGCCCTTCCATTATCGGAATAAGGCCCAGTTTCCAGTTGGTAGGTCAAAAGATGGCAGGATCATCACAGGTTTTTATGCAGGACGCACCCACAGCATTATTGAGAACCGTGACTGTGCCCTTGGCGTAACCCAGAATAAAGAGGTGCTGGACCGCGTGATCGCCCACATGGAGAAATTCCATATCCAGCCCTATGATGAGACAACAGGCAAGGGCCTGGTGCGCCATGTGCTGATCCGTTATGGCTTTTTCACAGATGAGATGATGGTCTGTCTGATCATCAACGGGGAGAAGCTGCCCGGGGAAGAGGCACTTGTAAAATCCCTTCGGGAGATCCCCCAGACCACCAGCGTGATGGTAAATGTGAATAAGAAGCGAAATAATGTGATCCTTGGAGAAAAGGTTCGTCTTCTCTGGGGACAGCCTTATATCACAGATAAGATCGGGGAGATTTCCTATCAGATCTCGCCGTTGTCCTTTTTCCAGGTCAATCCTTACCAGACCGGACGCCTTTATGGAAAAGCACTGGAATATGCAGAGCTTTCCGGCAATGAAACGGTGTGGGATCTGTATTGTGGAATCGGAACCATTTCCCTGTTTCTGGCACAGCAGGCGAAGATGGTACGGGGGGTGGAGATCATCCCTGCTGCCATTGAGAATGCTAAGGAGAACGCACGGCTCAATGGATTTGAGAATACGGAGTTTTTCGTGGGAAAAGCAGAAGAAGTGCTTCCAGCGCAGTATGCCCGCACTGGCGAGCGTGCCGATGTGATCGTGGTAGACCCGCCGCGGAAGGGCTGTGATGAGACGCTGCTTGCTACCATTATCGAAATGCAGCCAGACCGTGTTGTCTACGTAAGCTGCGATAGTGCAACTCTTGCAAGAGACCTGAAGTATCTTTGCGAGAGAGGCTATGAGCTGAAGAAGGTCTGCCCTGTGGACATGTTCCCGAATACCGTGTCGGTAGAGACGGTGGCACAGCTTGAAAAAAGGGAGGATGGAAGTCTTTGAAGAAATTGCTGAAAAGTAACATTGCAGTTTTGGGATATGCGCTTTTAACCTGTTTTTTCTTTACCTTTAACGTCAGCTCCGGGTCGATCATGCTATTTACAAGAAGCAATCTATCCCTTGCAAGGACCAGCATATTTTTATTGCTGTTTGTAAGTTACCATGTGATCATCCGGAGATTTCCCCAGGGTTACCCTGTAGGATTTCATATAATAGCAATTTTACTCAGCTGTTTTTGCTCCTTTGCATCGGTTATGGGAATGTTTTATTCTACTGCACCACGAAGAGGGGCTGAAGTTAATTTTGTAAATGTGATCACGAAAAGCTATGGGGCACTTATAAAATTCACCATTGTTTTTCTGGGAGGCGTACTGTTTTTCTACCTGTTTACAGGAGCTGTTGGAATCCTGGGAAAATCTATGAAACAGCATTTTTTCCCCAAGAAGCTTTACGAAAAATATGGAAGCTTCGAAATCCCATACGTGGAGCGTTTTTTTTCTTTTCTTCTGGGGGAAAAAAGCTTTTTGAAAACTGCAGTTTTTATAGCGGTCTGCTGGCTTCCTCATTTCATTGCCCGTTATCCGGGAATTGTGACTGTGGACAGTGAGATCAGTCTTCTTCAGTATTATGGAGTGACAGAGTATACCACACAGCATCCGATCATCTATATGCAGCTTTTAGGGCGTTTCGCAGATCTGGGAAACTGGCTTGGAAGTGTGAGCCTGGGCTTATTTTTCCTGCTGTTGATACAGTGTGTGATCCTTTTGCTGGCAATGACTTATATGGTGGATACCATGAAGAAATTTCATATGCCCGCCTGGCTTTTGAATACCACGCTTGTGATCATTGGTTTCGCCCCTTGCTTTACTGGCTATATTGCAGCCTTTGTAATTGATGTGTTCTATGATGCGTTTATTGTTCTTTTTATCATTGAACTTGTGTGGTACCTTTTTAAACCGGAGGTTTATTTTAGTTCCTGGAAACATCCTGCATGTACCATTGCTGCTGTGTTGGGAATGTTTTTTAGAAAGAATGGAATTTATGTGGTAGCTATAGTTTTGCTTTTTGTGGCTGGAAGAGAGCTCTATATGATTCTTCACAAGAAACAAAGCATGCGGGCGGCGCTTATGTTCCTGGCATTTTTATTTCTTCCAATGTGTGTCGGAAAAATAAATGATGCAGCTCTTTATAAAAAATACGATGCAAAGAAAATTTCCACCCGTGCGATGCTGGCAATTCCGCTGCAGCAGATCGGAAGATATGTATTGAATAATAAGGATGACCTTACGGACGAAGAAATTGCTTCCATTCAGGCAGTTATGACCTATACACCGGAAGAATATGCAGAGAAATATCGTCCATATAATATGGATGGAATAAAGTGGGGATTTAATGATGATGCCACTTCTGAAGAGCTGAAAGCTTTTTTCCAGACCTGGTTCCAGCTTTTTATGAAGCATCCGGATACGTATATCAATGCTACTTTAAATCAAAATTATTGTCTGTTCAGTCCACTGAAGGATAATATAAAGTATTATGACAGTACCAGGGAATCGTTGCTGGAGATTGATAAAGTAGATTTTTCGGAGGTTTATAAGCAAAATAACGGAAATGGAATTTTGAAAAAGCTTACAAAGGAATATTACAAGAGATTTTGTGACATTCCCCTGTTTGGACTTTATGTAAATCAGGGAATTCTTGACTTCCTGCTTCTTTCCATATGTCTGTATTGTCTGTTTGATAAAAATGGAAAGCTTCTGGTAGTGTCGCTTCCGCTGCTTCTGACTCTGGCGGTCACCTTTGTTGGTCCGGCAGCTCACGGACATCCAAGATATACATTTCCTATTGCATATGCCATGCCGTTATTTTTCGGACTTTATCTCGGTGAATGGGGATGCGGGGCCAAAAAGAAAAAATTATAAAATTGAAAATTAAGGATAAAAAATAGAATGGACGAACAGAATAAGAATAAATTCTATCAGAAGCTCTGGAGCCTGATGCTGCCCATCGTGTTGCAGAATCTGATGCTTGCGCTGGTGGCGGTAGCGGATGCGTTTATGCTTGGGGGAATGGATCAGAATTATATGTCTGCAGTTTCCCTGGCAACCCAGATCCAGTTTATCCAGAACATGTTTCTGTCTGCGGCAACTGCCAGCCTTGGCATTCTGGGTGCGCAGTACTGGGGAAAAGGGGATGTTAAGACTTTAGATGAGATCTTCTGTATGGCTCTGAGACTTTGTGGACTGGTATCAGTGGTGTTCTTTGGGGCATGTGTTTTTGGCGGCAGATATCTCATGTTGATTTTTACCAATGAGAGTGTGCTCATTGATTACGGTGTAAGTTATCTTAGAATTGCTGGATTTTCCTACCTGCTTACCGGAATTTCCCAGTGTTATCTGGTTATTATGAAAACCAGCGAGCATGCCAAAACAACTGCAGCAATCAGCTCAGCGACAGTATGTATCAACATTGTGCTGAATGCAGTATTCATTTATGGGGCTTTTGGAATTTCCTCAATGGGGGTAAGAGGTGCAGCACTTGCAACTCTCATTGCCAGGATCATTGAGCTGACCTGTTCTGTGGTGGTATCTTACAGAAACGGTTACATTCATCCGCAGATGAAATTCCTGTTTCACAGAAACAAACAGTTGTCAAAGGATTTCACCAAATGCGCCATGCCTCTTCTTGGCGCTTGCCTGTTCTGGGGAATTGGATTTACCTCTTATTCCTCCTTTATGGGACACCTTGGCGTGGATGCGGCTGCAGCCAATTCTGTGGCAGCCGTGGTGCGTGATGTGGTGTGCTGCTTAAGTGCCGGAATTTCCGGTGCAGCTGGAATTATGGTTGGAAATGAGCTGGGAGCTGGAAATCTGGAGAGAGGAAAGGAATATGGAATCCGCCTTTTGAAGATTTCCGTTGTGTGTGGAATTGTGGCAGCAGCACTGATGTGCATTGCGGCACCGGTCATTTTGCATTTTGTGAAGCTGACTCCGCAGGCGACTACATATCTGAAGGGCATGTTTGGTGTCATTGCTTTTTATATGATCGGAAGGGCGATCAATGACGTTACCATCAACGGCATCTTTGGTGCTGGCGGTGATACCCTGTTCGATATGTACAGCCTTGCTGTATGTATGTGGTGTCTTGCCATTCCCCTGGCAGCAATGGGAACCTATCTTTTCCACTGGCCGGTAGTTGTGGTATATGCCTGCACCTGCATCGACGAAGTGGGTAAACTGCCCTGGGTGCTTCATCATTTCCGCAAGTATAAATGGGTGAAGGATTTAACCCATTAAAAATTGGATCATTCAGGCGCCTGGTTACCTAGTACAGCGAATATTAAGTAACCTAGCGCCTGTTATTATTTACGCCATAAGCTTCCCGGTACTGCCGCAAAGTCATTCCTGTGTATTTCCGGAAGACTTTGCCAAGGTGACTCTGGGAGGAGAATCCCAGGTAAGTGGCAATTTCAATATAAGAGTAAGGGGAATAGGTCAAAAGGTTTTGGGTCAGTTTTACTTTCTCCTTCAGGATAAAATCTGTGAGGGTGATTTTTTCCTGGGTTTTAAATAATTCGGATAAATAATTCGCATTCAGGTGGAGCGATTCCGCAATATCCTGGATGCGGATTTTTTCGTGTAAATGGCAGAAAATGTAGTCTTTGGCCTGTTCAGTCCAGATGTTCTGTCGCTTTTTTTGCTGGGAGTCTTTCGATTTCAGGTCAGCTACAGCCTGGGCATATTCAATTTCATATTGGCGGATCACAGAATAAATGACTGCGGAATCTGTCATCTCTTCTATTTTCTGAATATACACATCACTCATGGAGTAAGCGATTTCCGGGAGGAGTCCTCCGCGGATGGCGGCGCGGCTGGCCAGTGTCATAAGGACAATTCCAAGATTCTTCGCATTGCGCAGCTCGTTTTTGGCTAACGTGCCAAGCTTTCCTTTGTAATCCTCATTAATGCTTTTCTTCAGCATTTCAATATCCCCGTTTTCAATGCTGGATCCTTCACGGAGTTCCTGGTCATAAGGATTGTGGGGTTCATTCATTTCCTGTCTCTGAAAAACCAGGTTTGAGTAATCTGTCATGATCTCAGTCTTGGACATCCGGGTGGTGCAATTTCGATAGATCAGTTCATCCCGAAGCAAAGTTTTTTCCCGAAAAAGGTTGTGAAGAAGCAGCAGATTGTCGCAGAAAAAATAGAGATGACAGGTAAACAAAGCTGCCATATCTTCATCTGAAATTGCCTGGAGGTTTTTTGCAGGCGGAAGCTGTACGTTCAGCTGCATGGCATTGGAAAGAAGCAGAGGACCAACGAGAAAATGATGCTCCTGCGCAGAGACGTAGCCATACATAAGTTCCTTTTCCCCTGCCTTTACAGAAAAAAGCAAAGGGCAGTGAAGGGATGCATCTTCTGGCTGCGCGGCAAGAAAGGTAAGGAAATCCGAAGTGGAAAGATAATGATCCTTAAGATCACTGCGGACACAGATGGTTTCAATTTGTGACTGGGAAGGCATGGGTTCATTCCCTGTCCAGGTTTTGACAAAGGTATGCAGCTGGTGGGAAATGTGTTCCAGGAGATAATGATAATTGATGTCCATTTGTATTCCTTTCTGGAAGAAAAAAATTCAGGGTTACTGTGTGACCAGAAACATCCTCAATTACGCTTTCCTTAAAATTTTTTAGTCTTTCGCCATTTATATTCTAAAACAAGAATATCACAAAAATAATACTGAGAAAAGTGATAAAACACAAAGAATTATAATTTAAATTCCAGCTCCTGCCAGATAAAATAGCAGATGAAAAAACAAAGCGCGCGTGGATAAAATATAAATCAAGGAATCAGTGAAAGTGAGGAAAAAGCAATTGAAGGTTAAAGGAGTCAATCTTGGAAACTGGTTAGTTTTGGAAAAGTGGATGAGCCCTTCTTTATTTGATGGAACAACCGCAGAAGATGAATATTATCTGCCAACTCAGCTGTCAAAGGAAGTGTACGAGGCAAGGATCAAGATCCATCGTTCCGAGTACATCACAGAGAGAGATTTCACAAGAATTAAATCTATGGGAATGGATGCGGTACGTATTCCGGTTCCGTATTTTATCTTCGGAGACAGAGAGCCTTTTATCGGATGCATCGAAGAACTGGATAAGGCATTTAACTGGGCGGAAAAATACGGACTTCAGATTCTCATCGACCTTCATACTGCACCAGACAGCCAGAATGGATTTGACAACGGAGGAATCAGTGGAGTATGCAAGTGGTCACAGGAGCCGGGTGAGGTAGAATTTGAGCTTACGGTTTTGGAGCGTCTTGCGAAACGATATGGAAACAGAAAAGGTTTGTGGGGAATTGAGATCCTCAATGAGCCGGTTCTGGAGGATATGTGGGAGAACATGCATGTGGCGGAGCGTTACCCGGCAGTTGACCCGGAAAAAGCAAAAGGAACAAAACCAAATACGATGGAGTTCATCCGTGGATTTTATCTGGAAGCGTATGACCGTATCCGTAAATTTATGCCGGAAGAGAAATATGTGGTATTTCACGATGCTTTCCGCTTAAAAGCATGGAAAGATTTCATGAGAGAAGAGAAATACAAGAACGTGGTTCTGGACACTCACCAGTATCTGATGGTTGCAGAGATGAATGGCTGTGAACAGACTGTGGAAGATTATGTAAAAGAGCTGAAGAAGGATATTGCAGAAATGCAGGAGTATTTTCCGGTGATCTGCGGAGAATGGTGCCTGTTTAATTCTCTTGCAGTTGGCACAGACACCAAAGGCGGACAGACTGTATTAAATGGTGTGGAAGGTCTTGCCGAAGAGAAGGTCAGCGCAGAGGAGAAAAAACAGATCTACAATGCAGTTGCAAAGGCTCAGCTGGACGCATGGGATGCAGGAAGCGGCTATTTCTACTGGAGTTACAAGCTGCTTACAGATACCGTAAACACTCCTGGCTGGGTAGGCTGGGACAGCTGGGACCTTGGAAGATGTGTGGACTTCGGATGGTTCCCGATCGAAAAATAGAATCACAATATTGACGGAAAATAAGGACAGAAGGATTTAACTATAGAATTTATATAACAGAAATAACAAAATAAGAAGAGAGGAAAAAGAAATGAAGAACGAAAATATGAATCCGGACGCGAAATTGTCCTTCCTGGAACGTTTTGCATATGGTATTGGTGATTATGCAGGAAACCTTGTTTATTCCGCGATCAGCGCATTCCTGCTGGTTTATTACACAAACGTGGTAGGTGCAAGTGCAGCGGCAGCAGCTTCCATTATTGCAATTTCCAAATTCCTGGATGGAATCTCCGACCTGGCAATGGGCTATATTGTAGACCATACCCACAGCAAATGGGGAAAAGCCCGCCCATGGATCGCAAGACTTTGTATTCCGCTGGCAGTGTGTACAGTGCTGATGTTCAGCGTACCTTCTGCTTTTGCCGGAAAAGTGCAGATTGCATACATGTTCCTTACATATAACCTTGTTTCCACTATTTTCTATACTGGAATCAATGTTCCTTATGCAACTATGCAGGGACTTATGACAATGAACCAGTATGAGAGAGGTCTTCTTGGAAACTTCCGTAATCTTCTTGCTACAGCAGGAACCATGACCATCAATACAGTAGTTCTGAAAATGACCGGTTTCTTCGGCGGCGGAGATGCTTATACACAGAAGGGCTGGACGGTTACATTTGTAATTTTAATGCTTGTATTTATTGTGCTGAATATGTTTATGTTCTTTATCTGTAAAGAGCGTGTGCATGAGGAAAGTGCTGATGGTACAGGAGAGCAGGTATCTTTTGCAAAAGGTCTTGTAGGTCTTGTGAAAAACAAATACTGGATGCTTATGGTTGTAAGCCTTTTCGCTATGTATTTCATGATGTCCTGCTTCTTTGGATCTGCCGTTTACTTTACTATGTACAATATGGGAAGCGACAGCTACTATGCAATGGTTTCCAACCTGCTGTCCATTTTCCAGATCATCACTTTGTTTATTACACCATTTATTATGAAAAAGGTGAGCAAACGCTACCTGTTCATGGCTGGTATGGCGATTGCAACTGTTGGATTCGTGCTTTCCGGTCTGACTACTTCCTACACCCTGATCTGCCTTTCCTCTATTATTAAAGGAATCGGATTTGGCTGCGGCGGTGCCACTATGTTTGGATGCCTTCAGGATGCTATCACCTACGGCGAGTGGTACAACGGATACGGCACAGCTGGAATGGGAAATGCAGCTTCTTCTTTCTGCATGAAGGTTGGCTCCGGTATTGGAACCGCAGCACTTGGCTGGATCCTGGCAGCTGGCGGATTTAATGCCCAGCTTGAGACACAGAGCGCATCTGCACTTGCTTCCATCAACGTAGCATTTGCATGGGTTCCGGTGATTACCTCTGTGATTTGTGTTGTGTGCATGCTTTTCTTTGACGTAGACAAATATTATGGAAAAGTTGTGGAAGATCTTTCACAGGGAAAATATAGAGAGAAATAAAAGGATAGGTGGGCATAGCGAAGTAAATTGCTATTTAGTGTGCTAAGTTCCAGCCAGTGCACAGCATTTGGGCAATGGGTATTACTCCAGCGAACCATTTCAGGCGCGCCCTTAGCGTAGATGAAATCCAGCGCTTACGGAGACTTAGGAGTGACGGCTCTCCGGAACTCCTTAGTCGCAGTTAGCGATTAGTTCATCGTAGCGTTGCGCCGGTGAGTGAGTAATACCCATTGTCCGAATGCGTCCCTCCTGAAGAACTTTTAACCCACTAAATAGCAATTAATTTAGTAAACTAATAGATTTTCTCAGCCACTCAATCATCATTTCTTCACGCATGATTGCTCCCATGAGTACCAGATAGTCTCCGAATTCATCGGAATTGCTGTCTGGTACCTGGGAGAATTTTTTTTGGTTATTTTGGAGATGCTTTAAGCGGGCGGTGTGTCTGTACACCTGCTCTTCCAGCATAAATCTCCGGTCTTCAGGGGAAAGACAGCTGCAGAAAAATATTTTCAGCCGGGAGATATCCTTAGGAGTAGGCTGGGTAGGTGTTTCGGAAGAGAGCCAGGTCATAAAATCCTGCTGCCCTTCCGGGGTAATATGATACAGCTTTTTTTCCAGGCCATTGTCCGAGGACTCCTGATGGTATGTGATACTTCCTTCTTCTGTAAGTTTCTTAAGCTCCGGGTAGATCTGGCTGTGCTTGGCAGACCAGAATTCGCATAAGGTAGATTCGAACTGCTTCATCAGATCGTAGCCGGTCATTTCTTTTTGATTTAAAAGGCCAAGGATGGCGTATTTTAGTGTTCGCATTTTATTTTCGCTTTCGTAAATTTAATTCTATAGACTATCATACCATATAAGAAAAATTTTCCAACTTTTATGGAAAAAAATCTGGTTGCATTTCTTATGAATCTTCATTTTTCACAAAAATAAGTCAAAAATATTGTTAATAATTACATGTAATATTTTATATGTCGTTATTTACATATCGCACAATCTGTGTTAATCTAAACAAGCATTGACAGAAAAATAACAAACAGAGAAAAGGAGAGACAAAATGAACTTAAGCAGAAAACGGTGGAGAACATTGATCGCATGTTGTTTTATCAATTTGTGCCTGGGGTCCATTTATGTATGGAGTGTATTCGCGGCTTCCATGGCTGAGTTCTTAAGTGCCAGAAATGGCGTAGCCTTAACCACAGCAGACCTTGCAATTGTTTACACCATTGCCAATTCCGTAGGTCCGATCACCATGATCACAGGAGGATATTTCAACGATAAGTTTGGACCGAAGAAGGTTATCCTCACAGGCGGGATTATGGTTGGTGTAGGAATGATCGCTTCCGGATTTGCCACAAGTGTGGGTGCACTGATCGTCACTTATGGCCTGATCTTCGGCCTTGGTCTTGGAATGACATATGGAACTGCAGTCAGCACCTGTATGAAATTTTTTCCGGATAAGAGAGGTCTGATTGGAGGAATCACAACCGCAATTTACGGACTGGGTTCTGTAATCCTGCCTCCGATCGTAACTGAAATCGTAGCAGCCACAGATGCTGCAGCAGCATTTAAGATCGTAGGAATCGCATTCCTTGTTATCATCTGCGGATGTTCCTTCTTTATGGAGCAGTGCCCGGCAGGTTTTGTACCAGAAGGATGGACACCTCCGGCAGCGGCAGCAGGAAACCAGGTGGAAAACAAAAACTGGAAAGAGATGCTGAAAACTCCAGTGTTCTACGTGATGCTTCTTCTGTTTACCTGTGGTGCTTTCAGTGGAATGATGGTTATCTCACAGGCATCTGCAGTTGCTACTAATATGGTAGGAATGACTGCGATCATGGCAAGCACAGCCGTTTCTGTTCTGGCTGTTTTCAACGCAGCAGGACGTATTTTGGCAGGGCTTTTGTCTGACAGGATCGGAAGGATCAATACACTGTCTGTAGCAAGTGTACTTGGAGTTGTCGGTCTTCTGCTTTTATATATGACTGGTCAGGGCGGATATGTTACCTTCTATCTTGGAATCGCAGGAATCGGTCTTAGCTTTGGCTCCTTTATGGGCGTATATCCTGGTTTCACAGCCGATCAGTTTGGGGCAAAAAATAACAGCGTCAACTATGGAATCATGTTCATCGGTCTTGCCGGTGCCGGATACTTCGGGCCGTCTGCAATGAGAAAGATTTATATGACAGAGGGCACTTATCACGGTGCATTCCTGGTAGCATGTGCCTTTGGCCTGGCTGGATTTGTACTTACCTTTGTGTATCGCTTTTTTGCAAAAAAGAAAGCATAGAACAAATAAAAAAAAGTCAAAGAACACAATGATAGTACTGTTTTCATAATCGTACCATAAAAATAAAAGAAAAATTGTTATAAAAACAATTGTATAAATAATGATAATATAAAATTTATGCGCAAATTGTTATAAAACAAGAATAAACCACATAGAAAGGAACTTCATCATGGAAAGAAAATACCCACATTTATGTCAGCCTATCACATTAGGAAATGTAACCTTCCGTAACCGTATGTTTGCCTCCCCGATTGGAGCAACTGACATTGACAAGGACTGCGTACCGGGAGAGAGAACCCGCGCCTTTTACGAGCTTCGCGCAAAAGGCGGCGCAGCAGCCGTAACCATGAGTGAGCTTGTAGTGCATCCTGAGACAGACGGCTCCCATATGCTTCACCTGGACCTGGCAACTGTGGGCTCTCTTGCTGCGTTTACCTTTACCGCAGATGCGATCAAGAGACATGGTGCAGTTCCAAGCGTGGAATTTTCCCATTCCGGACAGTATGCCGGAACTTACATGGCAGATAAGAATAAGAAACAGGGGCTTACCCAGTATGGTCCAAGCGATGGCGTGAGACCAGACGGTATGAAAGTGACAGCCCTTACAAAAGAGCAGATCGACGATATTGTAAAGCGTTATGGTGAGACTGCAATCCTGGCAAAGCGCGCTGGTTTCGAGATGATCATGATTCACGGCGGACATACCTGGCTTCTGAATCAGTTCATGTCTCCATATTTTAACCACAGAACAGATGAGTATGGCGGAAGCTTCGAGAACAGAATGCGTTTTACCCTGGAAGTTCTGAAAGAGGTACGAAATGCAGTTGGTCCTATGTTCCCGATTGAGTTCCGTATGAGCGGTTCTGAGCTTTTCGAGGGCGGCTATGATCTGGATGAGGGCGTGAGAATTGCCCAGGCAGTTGAGCCTTATGTTGACCTGATCCACGTATCCGCAGGTTCCTACCAGTTCGGATTTTTCCGCACTCATCCGTCCATGTTTGCAGAGCATGGCGTGAACGTATACCTGGCGGAAGAGATTAAGAAGCATGTGAGCAAGCCGGTTGCAACCATTGGTGCATTAAATGATCCGGAGCAGATGGAAGAGATTATCGCTTCTGGAAAAGCGGATGTCGTTTACATGGGACGTGCCCTTCTGGCTGATCCATACCTTCCGCAGAAAGTGGTTTCCGGAAACGACGACAAGATCGTAAAATGTCTCCGCTGTTTTGCATGTATGGCAGAGAGACCGACCACTCAGACAAGAAGATGTACGGTCAATCCTCTGATCGGAAGAGAAATCGAGGGAACAGAAGTGCTCCCGGCAGCAGTGAAGAAAAAAGTCCTGGTTGTAGGCGGCGGTGTAGCTGGATTAAAGGCAGCTGTTACAGCAGCACTTCGTGGACACAAAGTTGTTCTTTGCGAAAAGAGTGATAAAGTTGGCGGAATCCTGAAATGCGAGCAGGCCATCGACTTCAAGCATGAGATGTACCAGCTGGGACTTTCCCTGGAGGCTCAGGCTATTGAGGCTGGCGTGGAGATCCGCTGCAACACAGAAGTGACTCCAGAGTATGCGGAAGCTGAGAAAGCGGATGTAATGATCCTTGCCGTTGGTTCTAACCCGATTGTTCCGCCGCTGAAAGGTATGGATGGAGATAACGTAGTTGTAGTAAATAACTACTATCTGGAAAAAGAGAAGGTGGGCGATTCTGTTGTTGTTCTTGGCGGTGGTCTTGCTGGCTGTGAGGCAGCCATCCATCTGGCTCAGGAGGGCAAAAAAGTGCATCTGGTTGAGATGCGTCCAGAGCTTGCTCCAGACGCAAACATCCGTCACCGCCCGATCCTGATGCAGATGATCGACAAGTATGTGGAGGCCCACACTGGATATCAGGGAATGGAAGTGACTGCAGACGGCGTGATTTGCAAGGATTCCGATGGAAATGAAGTTCTGGTTCCTGGAAAATCCGTGATCTGCGCAGTTGGCCAGAGAGCAAACCGAAGCGCAGTAGATGCACTCCGCGACTGCGCCCCAGTTGTCCGCGAAATCGGCGACTGCGTCCGTCCAAGCAACATCACAAATGCAATTTATATGGGATACCATGCGGGATTAGACGCATAAGAAATAGGGAATGGCACTCTGCTTCTGGTAGGGTGCCATTTTGCTATTTTGTGGATTAAAAGTTCTTCAGGAGGGACGCATTCGGACAATGGGTATTACTCACTCACCGGCGCAACGCTACGATGAACTAATCGCTAACTGCGACTAAGGAGTTCCGGAGAGCCGTCACTCCTAAGTCTTCGTAAGCGCTGGATTTCATCTACGCTAAGGGCGCGCCTGAAATGGTTCGCTGGAGTAATACCCATTGCCCGAACGCTGTGTACTGGCTGAAACTTAGCACACAAAATAGCAAATTGACCTTCTATCCGGTCTGGCGTATAATGAGACGAAAAGATATCTGGGAGGAATTTTGATAAAATGACAACAAAATACGAGTTTAGAAATATTCGCCCCGAGGAGGTCGACCAGGCGATTCAGATCGAGCAGATCTGTTTTCCGCCAAATGAGGCATGCTCGGCTAAGAGCATGAAGGAGCGAGTGGCAAATGCGCCGGAGACATTTCTGGTTGCAGTAGACAAAGAAACAGGGAAAATCGCAGGCTTCCTAAACGGAGTGGCAACAGATGAGGACGTATTCCGGGATGAGTTTTTCACGGATATCACACTTCACGATCCAAGCGGAAAAAATATTATGCTCCTCGGTCTCGACGTGCTCCCAGAGTACCGCCATCAGGGGCTTGCCCGTGAAATCATGTCCCGCTATGCGGCAAGAGAGCAGGAGAAAGGCCGCAAATGCCTGTACCTGACCTGCCTGGATAACAAAGTAGAGATGTACAAAAAAATGGGCTACACCGACGACGGAATCTCCGGTTCCGTGTGGGGCGGGGAAGAATGGCATGATATGAGCAGGAAAATCAGATGATCCGTCTTCAGGATATTGCGGACATGGCGGGAGTGAGCAGGACTACCGTATCAAATGTAATAAACGGCAATACCAAAAGGGTTTCCCAGGAAACCATTGATAAAATAACGGCAATCCTGAAAGAACAAAATTACGTTCCTCATATGGGATCTGTTATGCTGTCCGGACATGGTTCCAGGATCATAGGCGTGGTACTTGGTTTTGCCCAGACACATGGAATGTACTCCCTGCAGGACTCCTTTGTAGGAGAACTTGTAGGAACCATTCAGATGGAAGCTGAGATGAAAGGATACTATGTCATGCTGATCGGTGGGGAGAATATCCAGAACGTGGTGGATATTGCTTCCAGATGGAATGTAGAAGGACTTATCATTCTGGGATATAATGATGAAAGATACCGGAAACTGTCCAGAAAGCTGAATAAGAAAATGGTTCTTATAGATGCTTATCCGGCAGGGGAATACTTTTTCCAGAATGTAGGAGTGGATGATTATTCCGGTGGTTACCAGATCGGAAGTTACCTTTATTCCTGTGGCTTTGACAAGGCACTGTTCCTTGCAGAGACAGACATTGACAGTGATTACAGCCGCTGGATGGGCTTTAAGCAGGCTATGGAACAGGACGGGAAATTCTGCAGCCGCACCCGTCTGATTGTGATCCCGGGAGAAAGAAACCACCGTATCCAGAAATATAAAGAACTTCTTCCACGCTTTCTGCAGGTAAAAGCAGTGGCGTTTTCCTCAGATTACGCAGCTATTGAGGCTATGAACTTTTTGTCAGATCATGGAATTAAGGTTCCGGAACAGGTATCTGTTACAGGTTTTGACGACAGTATCTATGCCAGAATGGTCCGTCCAAGACTTACAACGGTCCACCAGGATGTAAGTCAGAAAGCACATCTGGCGTTCAGCCGTCTGCTCCGGATGGTGGCCGGGGAGCAGCTGAAGGAGTTTAATGTAAAAAGTCCGGTATACCTGGTAAAAAGAGATTCTGTGAAAACATGAATAAACAAATCAAAAGAATTTATAGAGAAGACAGTCTGACTCTTAGAGCCTTTTTCAAACACGCTCTAGCAGCCAGGCTGTTTTTTTCTGCGTATATCTGAAAAGAAATAGAAAACAACCTGCATGAAATTCCTGCCATCTGGGGAAAGTGTAAATTAGAGCGCGGAATGAGCGCCTGGTGTGGCCGCTCTTCTGCATACAAAATAATTGTATAATATGCACAAATTGTAAAATAAAAGTTTGTTTACAATTTAAGTTTCTCGAGAAACCTGTTGATTTTGCAGGAAGGCTGCGATATTATGAAGCCACCGAAAGGAAAGCAGGACAGACGTGTCCGGGAAAGCTTTCAAATAAACAAGTGCTGCGCAGCCTTCATTAAGTAAAATGATGGAGGAAAGAAAAATGAATAAGAAACTTATTTGCACATTAATAGCAGGTACACTGCTGGCTGGTACAGTGACCGGATGCGGCGGTTCCTCTGATGGAGATTCTTCTGCAAAAGGAACAGAACTGGAGCTCTTTTCCAGTAAGGCAGAGAACAAAGACATTCTTCAGAAACTGGTAGACAAATTCAATGAGACACATGAGAACGTGACGATCAAAATCACAGCTCCGGCAGATGCGGGAACTGTATTAAAGACCAGAATGGCGAAGAATGACATGCCGGATATTGTTGCAATGGGCGGTGACAACAACTACACAGAGGTGGAAAGTGCCGGAATGCTGGTGGACTTAAGTGACGAGGATTACATTTCCAACATCCAGGAATCCTACCTTCAGATGGTATATGATGTAAATAAGGACAAAGAAGAGAAAGTATATGGCGTTCCTTACGCAACAAACGCTTCCGGTGTAATTTATAACGTAGATAAATTCAAGGAATACGGAATTGAGATCCCGAAGACCTGGGACGAGTTCCTTGATGTGATCGAGAAACTTCAGGAAGCAGGCGAGCAACCGCTCCTTATGACATACAAAGATGCCTGGACAAGTATCTGCCCATGGAACAGTATTGCGTCCGATCTTGCTCCGGAAGGCTTTAATGATGAACGTAAAGAAGGCAAGACCACATTCGTTGGAACTCACGAGGAAATTGCAGAGAAGTATCTGAAACTTCTTGACTATGCGCAGGACGATTTCATGGGACTTACCTATGATGATGGAAACAAAGCTTTTGCAAATGGCGAAGCAGCCATGATCATCAATGGAAACTGGGCGATCAACCAGTACAAAAATGCAAATGCAGATATTCATGTAGATATGTTTGCATTCCCGGCTTCCAATGATGAATCCCAGAACTATGTAACATCTGGTGTAGATGTACTTCTTGGCGTATGCAAAGACAGTGCAAATGAAGAACTGGCAAAAGAATTTGTATCCTTTATGCTTGAACCGGAAAATGCGAAAATGTATATTGAGGAGCAGTTTGGCTTCTCTGCTGTAAAAGGCGTAGAGCAGGAAAACGAAACAGTAGCTGGTGTGAAAGAAGATATTGCAGCTGGAAAAGTTGCAAACTTCCAGGATCATTATTATCCATCCGGATTTGATATGTCCGCGCTTTTGACCGAAATGTGTCTGAACTACACAAACGGAATGGACAACGAGGAGAACATAAATCAGTTCCTTGCACAGTGCGATGAGAAATACGACATTGCAAATGTAGACTGATGGAAAATAAGGGAGGATCCCATGAAGAATAAAGCACCACGGAAAAAGCCTGCTGTCAACCGGGTTTACTACATTTATGTAGGAATTCTTGCAGTTCTGTTTTTCACCTTCCACACCATTCCATTCTTAAGAGGTGTTATGTACAGCTTTACAGACTGGAGAGGATATGGAGAGTGGAATTTTGTAGGACTTCGAAATTATATCCATATGTTTTCTGATGCAGATACAGGAAATGCATATTTATTTACATTTAAATTTGCGGTGATCACCACCATCCTGGTAAACGTGATCAGTCTGATCCTGGCATGTGCATTAAATGCAAAGATCAAGTTTAAAAACACGATCAAAGCTTTTTATTTCCTTCCATATATGCTGGGAAGTCTGATCGTAGGATTTATTTTCAACTATATTTTTGCAAACCTGATCCCACAGCTAGGAAAAGGTCTTGGAATCAAAGCTTTAAGTGTAAATATCCTTGGAACCAATCATGCAATCTGGGGAATTGTTGCAGTATCCTTATGGATCGGATGCGCCTTTAACACCCTGATCTACATTGCAGGACTTCAGTCCATTGACACAGACGTATATGAGGCTGCCGACCTGGATGGAGCCACAGGCTTCAAAAGATTCAGTAAGATCACATTCCCTCTGCTGGCACCGTCTTTTACCATCAATATGGTACTTTCCGCAAAAGGTTATCTGATGGTTTATGATCAGATCATGGCCATGACAGAAGGCGGCCCGGGAACCAGCACCACATCTATTGCAGTATTGATCTACAAAAAAGGCTTCGGAGGCGGACAGTTCGCTTATCAGTCAGCCAATGCAGTCATGCTTTTTGTAGTAGTGGTACTGATTTCCGTATTCCAGCTGCGTGTACTTGAGAAGAGGGAGGAAAAATTAGGATGAAACAGAATACAGTGAAAGTAAAAGAGCGTTACAACTGGCCTGTTACGATCCTTCTGATCATTGGAATCGTACTTGTCATCCTGCTGCCTCTTTATATGGCACTGATGATCGCCATCAAGGATCCCACAGATATGAACAACATTCTGGCACTGCCAAGGAAAATCAGACTTCAGAACTTTGCAGATGCCTGGGTAATGACCAATTTCCCGAGAAAGTTTTTTAATACAGCGTTTATCACAGTTGTGAATCTGTTTTTCACACTGATCACAAACTCTTTTGCAGCTTATGCCATCACAAGGAACCGGAAAAAGAGCAAATTCTTTTCCATTATGTATTATTACTTTATCAGTGCCATGTTTATACCGTTCCAGGTAATCATGCTTCCGCTGGTTGTGCAGGCAAATGCTTTTCACCTGGATAATATTTTCGGAATTACATTCCTGTACATTATTTTCGGCCTGCCTATGAATACGTTCCTTTATACAGGCGCAGTAAAGGCAATCCCGGAGGCACTTGACGAAGCGGCTATGATCGACGGGGCTAATCCGATCCAGATTTTTTCCAGGATCATTTTCCCGGTTCTGAAGCCTACCACAGCTACAGTTGCAATCCTTTCCTTCATGTGGACCTGGAATGACTTTACCATGCCATTGGTACTGTTAAGTGATGAAAGCCAGCAGACACTGCAGCTTGCCCAGTATGTATTTAAGAAACAGTTTTCTGTTGATTATAATCTGGCATTTGCTTCTTATCTGCTTGTTCTGCTGCCAGTGCTGATCGTGTATATCTTCTGCCAGAAATGGATCATGAATGGCGTAGTTGCCGGTGCGGTAAAATAGGGAAAACAAATATAGAATATCAGGAGGACAGCCAGGAAATGAAGAAGAACTGGTGGAAAGAAAGTATTGTATATCAAATCTATCCAAAAAGCTTCAATGACAGCAATGGGGATGGAATTGGTGATATCAGAGGAATTATAGAGAAACTTGATTATCTGAAGGAGCTTGGGGTAAATGTTCTGTGGATCTCACCTATGCTGGAGTCCCCGCAGGATGACAATGGCTATGATATTTCAGATTATCGCAGAATTTACAAAGATTATGGAACCATGGAGGATTATGAGGAGTTGCTTTCCCAGGCACATGAGCGTGGAATCAAGGTGCTGATGGACCTGGTTGTCAATCATACTTCAGACGAGCACCAGTGGTTTTTAGAGAGCAAAAAGTCCAAGGACAATCCGTACCGTGACTATTACATCTGGAAAAATCCGGTAAACGGAAAAGAGCCAAATAACTGGGGCGGTGTATTCGGCGGTTCTGCATGGGAATATGACAATGAGACACAGATGTATTACCTCCACCTGTTTTCAAGGAAACAGCCGGATCTGAACTGGGAAAATGAGAAAGTGCGCCAGGAAGTTTACGATATGATGAAATTCTGGTGCGACAAGGGAATCGACGGCTTCCGTATGGATGTGATCAGTCTGATCTCCAAGGATCAGAATTTCCCGGATGGAGAAGTGAGAAGTGGCCTGTATGGGGATTTTGGCCCGTACAGCATTCATGGTCCGCGGGTTCATGAATTTTTACAGGAAATGAACCGTGAGGTTTTATCCAAATATGATATTATGACAGTTGGGGAAACCTCCGGTGTTACCATTGAAGAGGCACAGAAATATGCCGGGGAAGACAGCGGCGAGCTGAATATGGTGTTCCAGTTTGAACATGTGGAAGATGCATCCCAGCATGTGGAGTTTGGCAAATGGACCACTGACAGATATGATTTTAAGGCTTTCAAAAAGACCATGATCAAATGGCAGGAAGAGCTTCAGGGAAAAGCATGGAACAGTCTTTTCCTGGGAAACCATGACCAGCCAAGAAGCGTTTCCAGATTTGGAAATGACAATCCGGCATACAGAGAGACTTCTGCAAAAATGCTGGCAACCTGCCTCCATATGATGCAGGGTACCCCTTATGTATACCAGGGTGAAGAGCTTGGCATGACAAACGCATATTTTTGTAAGCTGGAGGATTATAAGGATATTGAGAGCATTCAGTATTATACCGAGCTGACAGATGCAGGGCTTATGGAGCCGGATTACATGATGAAATGTCTGATGCTTAGAAGCCGTGACAATGCAAGAACACCTATGCAGTGGGATGGTTCTGAAAAAGCAGGCTTTACAGATGGAGAGCCATGGATTAAAATAAATCCGAATTGCAAAGAAATCAATGCCGCCAGCCAGCTGGATGATCCGGATTCCATTTTTCATTATTATCAGAAACTGATCGCGCTTCGCAAGGAAAAAGAGATTATTGTGTACGGTGAGTTTGAACCGCTTTGCCGTGAGGATGACCAGATTTTCGCATATATGAGAAAGCTGGAAGAGGAAAGACTTCTTACAGTATGCAATTTCAGCCAGCAATCTGCAGAATTTGAAGTTCCTGCAGAATTTCAAGGTTCCCAGTGTCTGATCACAAACCTTGGCCGAAAAGTATTTGAGGGTAAGATCGTGCTGAAACCTTATGAGGCATTTGTGTTATATAAATAAAAAGGCTGCTGGACGTGAAAAGGACAGCAGCATAAACAGACTTAAAGGGGCAAAATTTCTTGCCCCTTTTTATGAAAGATGAGGAAGAATGTTATGATCAGAAAGTACAGATACGGCGCTCCTTTTAATACGGAGGCGCTGATAGAGGAGATTGAGACAGCAGATGGCGCTTTTCCTTATGGGAAGATCAGCCTGGAGAGTGGCTTTGATTTTACTTATGTGATGGAGGAGGATGATATTGTCTATGGGCTTGGAGAGGCCAACCGTGGGATCAACAAAAGAGGTTACTGCTACATCAGCAATTGTACCGATGATCCAAACCACACGGAGGACAAGCGCTCCCTGTATGGTGCCCACAACTTTATTATCGTAAGTGGAAAGACAACTTTCGGTCTGTTTTTCGATTACCCATCTGAGCTGACCTTTGACATTGGGTATACCAGAATGGATACCCTGAAGGTGACATGCGCAGATGCAGATCTGGACGTGTATGTGATCGAGGGTGAGTCTGCTTACGACATTGTAAAGCAGTTCCGCCATGTGATCGGACGCAGCTATATTCCGCCGAAGTTTGCATTTGGCTTCGGACAGAGCAGATGGGGCTATACCACCAAGGAGGATTTCCGCAAGGTGGCAGCTGGCTACCGTGAGAATCACATTCCTCTGGATATGATCTACATGGACATTGATTATATGGATTCCTACAAGGATTTCACTTTGAATCCAGAGAATTTCCCTGATTTCCCTGATTTTGTAAAAGAGATGAAAGACCAGGAGCTCCGCCTGATCCCCATTATTGATGCCGGTGTAAAAGTGGAAAGCGGCTATGATGTTTACGAGGAAGGTGTGGAAAAACGATACTTCTGCCAGCGGGAGGACGGAAGTGATTTTGTGGCAGCTGTATGGCCAGGGGACACTCATTTTCCGGATGTGCTGAACAAGGATGCCAGAAAGTGGTTTGGCGACAAATACCGCTTCCTCATTGACCAGGGAATCGAAGGCTTCTGGAACGATATGAATGAGCCTGCCATTTTCTATTCCTCAGAGGGGATGGAAGAGGCGAAGAAGCTTGCCGGGGAATTTTCCCAGGACAAAGAGGGGAAGATCCACATCTGGAAAATGCAGGGCGAGTTAAACGGTCTTGCAAACAACCCGGAGGATTACCGCAGATTTTATCACAATGTAGATGGCAAAAAGATCCGTCACGACAAGGTACATAACCTGTTTGGCTACAATATGACAAGAGCAGCAGGCGAAGCCTTCGACCGCATTGATCCGGAGAAACGTTTCCTGATGTTTTCCCGTTCTTCCTATATTGGAATGCACCGTTATGGTGGAATCTGGATGGGAGACAACAAATCATGGTGGTCACACATTCTTCTGAACCTGAAAATGCTGCCGTCCCTGAATATGTGCGGCTTCCTTTACACAGGTGCAGATCTTGGCGGCTTTGGCGCGGATGCAACAAGAGACCTGGTACTCCGCCATATGGCACTTGGTGTGTTCACTCCGCTTATGCGAAACCATTCCGCAATCGGAACAAGAGAGCAGGAATGTTACCAGTTTGAGAATATTGAGGATTTCCGAAGTGTGGTAAATACAAGATACCGCCTTGTGCCCTATCTGTACAGCGAATACATGAAGGCCGCTTTAAATGATGACATGTATTTCAAACCTCTTGGCTTCGTTTATCCGGATGACAAGATGGCTGTCCGCGTGGAAGACCAGCTGATCCTTGGAAATGAGATCATGATCGCACCGGTCTATGAGCAGAATGCAAGAGGCCGCTATGTTTACCTGCCAGAAGAAATGAAGTTTGTGAAATTCCTGGCAGATGGAAGTATCTCTGAGGAGATTCTGGAAAAGGGTGTTCATTATGTGGAGGTTGCATTAAATGAAGTGCCCCTGTTTATCCGAAGCGGTAAGTGTATTCCGGTTACAGAGGCAGCGGAGTGCGTGAGGGATATTGATACTTCCATGCTTACCATGTTAGGATATGAAGGCAGCAGTTATACTTTGTACGAGGATGATGGCGTGCATAAGGAGTATGATAAGGCTGAGAATTATAGAGAATTGAAAAAATAAAGGAAAAATTTACTTTGAGTGTGTTAAGGTGACAGGGTTACTGTTCACAACCTGACCCAAAACCGGAGCTGGATATCAATTTCCAGCTCCGGTTTTTTCAGATACCATATCGATAACCCACACCGACAGAATCAATCCCAGCATGATCGCACCAGCCTTTTCCCAGTCATATTGATTCATGGAAAAAATAAGGGGAGCTCCGATTCCGCCGGCGCCTACCAGACCGAGAACGGAAGCTTCACGGATGTTCACATCGAACCGGTAGAGGATGATGGAGGTAAAAACAGGCTTCAGCTGTGGCAGAACACTGTGGCAGATGGCGGGAAGAGGACGGACACCCATGGCCAGCAGCGCATGATAGGGACGAAGGTCCAGGGCGTCTAGTGCTTCTGTAAACCTCTTTGTGAGAAGTCCGATACTGCACACGGCCAATGTCAATACTCCTGTGAAAGCTCCTGGCCCGGATACCCGGATGAAGATCAGTCCATACACCAGAAAAGGCACCGAGCGGATGGCCATGATCACCAGGTTAAAAATAAAGGATACAAAAACTGGCACGAATCGTTTCGTATTCAGAAAGGCCAGCGGCGCAGACACAATGGCTCCGGTCACAGTTCCAATAAAAGCAATACACACTGTCTCCAACAAAAGATACCCAAGCCCGTCTTTTCCTGCAGAAAAAAAGAAACTCCAGTCCGGATGCAGAAAACCTTCGAACATATTTCGTAAAGTCTGTGGACTGGTCCGGGAAAAATCCGGCGGGGAAAGAGTAAACGTGCAGATCAGAAACAGGGCGGCCAGCAGCATGATCAGCAGTCTGGCATGCTCTTTTTTTATCATTCGCTCTTTTCGAATCAAAGCTGCCAGATACCTGCTGAAATATTCGATCACACACACTGTGAGAAACAACATCAGCAGAATGGCCCCAACCTTGTCATACTCCAGCCAGGAAATTTTCTCATTGAGAAGCAGCCCGATCCCGCCAGCTCCCACATATCCCAGAATAGAGCTGTGCCGTACATTGGTTTCCAACAGGTAAAGGGCATTGGTGAGAAATCCAGGAATGATCTCAGGTAAAATTCCATGGATATAAGCCGCATATTTCGAAGTACCCATTGCCCGAAGTGCCTGATACGCTTTTTTATCGGCAGCACTGGCATCCTCATAGGTAAGCTTTGTCATAATGGCAAAGGTATACAAGGTGATGGCAAAGGTACCTGCAAATGTTCCAAGTCCGAAAAGAAAGGTAGCAGTAAGTGCCAGGATCAGGGCTGGAAAAGAACGGAGAATCTGGATCACAATTCTAAGTATCCGTCGTATTACAGCTGGAAATTCTAAGTTTGCAGCGCCAAAAGGCGAGAGTACAAGGGCAAAAAAGGTGCCCAGCACAGTTCCGGTAACGGACATCTGAATGGTGTAAAAAAGTGGCAGCAGGATTTTCTGAATATAGGAAAAATCTGGCGGGATCATATCCACGACCAGGTCAGTGAGGTGGCTCCTTCGTTTCCAGAAAGTCACAAGGTCACAGCCTGTGAAATTTGCTGCAAGGAAAAACAAAATCAGAAAAGAAATTGGAACAGCAAATTTTGTTACAGTGGAATTCTTGATTGTTTTGTTATCATTCATAAGCGATACCTCGCTTATTCTCTATCTGGGTATCATTTTTGTTATAAATCTGTGTGGTGATAGAATCAGTCAGATCAGCTGTCTTACCGTCAAATACAACCCTGCCATCTTTCAGACCAATAAGTCGTTCAGAGAACTCCTGGGAGAATTCCAGATTATGGCTGTTCATTAAAATAGTGACACCGTCAGCTTCATGAATACTCTTCAGCAATCCTAGAATCTGTCTCCCGGTAACTGGATCAAGAGACGCCACCGGTTCATCTGCCAGCAGGATCGCCGGATGCCGCATAAGTGCTCTTGCAATCGCCACCCGCTGTTTCTGCCCGCCAGACAGATTTTTAACGGGTTCCTCTGCCTTTTCCAGAAGTCCAACCCGATCCAGCAGTTTCAGAGCTTTTTCTTTACGTGTTTTTCCATAAAGTCCAAACACGCCCCGGAAAAAGTCCATATCCGGAAGTCCGGCAGTCAGCACATTCTTCAGACAGGTAGAATTCTCCACCAGACAAAAGTCCTGATAAATAGTTGCAATGGATTTTTGCAGTTCACGTTTTTTCCTTCCATTTAGAGAATCAAAGCGTTTATCATCCAGAAGCACCTGTCCCCCAGTGCACTCCATCATTCCATTGAGAATGCGAAAGAGCGTTGTCTTCCCCGCCCCCGAAGGCCCGATCACCGAGACAAATTCCCCCTGCGAGACGCAGAAATCCACATCTATCAGGGCTTTTGTGCCATTATGAAATTCTTTTGCGATATGCTGAATCTGTAAATTCATAGATAATCCTGCCTTAAATATGATTTTGTTGCTATTTAATGCGCTAAGTTTCAGCCAGTACACAGCATTTGAGCAATACCCATTGTCCGAATGCGTCCCTTTTCAAGAACTTTTAACCCACTAAATAGCAATTGCCGGGACTTAAAAGCCCCGGCAACATTTTATTCCATAGATTTCAAGAGCTCCTGCGCCTCGCGCTCGCCATCGTAATTGGAGTCATCGCCCCATTCATATCCTACCTGGCTGAACACGCTGATAATATCTTTTCCTTCGTCTGTATTCGCAATCTCAATAAAAGAATCTCCCAACGCCTGGCGGAAATCTTCATCCTGCATAACTTCAGAAGTCTTGCTGTAAGCAATCATATCATTGTAAATCTTATCCGTAACCCCGATCACACCAGTCTGGTTCACCATATCATCTGTGCCGCCGAAAGTCTCTTTCCACTCCGGCGCATATTTGGTACGGATATGTCCATAAGAAACCATCACATCAGCCTGTCCGGAAGCCAGACGTGCAAGAGAAGTGGTATAAGAATCAGACTCCACAGCATTTGCCAGATCGCTGATTCCCTTGCCATATTTCTCGTTCAGCCATAAGCTTGGATAAATATAACCGGAAGCAGAAGTCGGTCCCATAACAGCCCAGGTAGCGTCGTTCAGATCATCCCAGGTAAGTTCCTCGCCGTTATTTACCTTTTCCAGCAAAGCCTGTCCCTTTTCGCTTGGACCAGCCAGAATGATAGAACGGTAATAGGTAGACATCTCATCTGTATTCTCCTCTATGGTACCGTCATTCCAGTCCTTCGGGTCATCGGAATCCTTGTTGATTCCATAGCGGAGTGCAGTAAGAAGAACGTCACAGTCATCAGAGAAAAGTACGTAATTTCCGCCGGAAATAAATCCGATATCTGCGCTTCCCGCACTTAAAGCCTGGCCAACAGCGGTGTAGCTTGTACCTACTGTCATGTCCACGTTCTCCACGTCATAACCCTTGGCGAGAAGTGTCTCCTTCAGTAAATCTTCCAGCGGCTCTGTAGCAGTGGTGATGGTGTCGGAATCTGCATATGGGGAAAATGCAATCTTCAGAGAATCAATGGTTTTGGTGTCTTTTGCAAAAACAGTGACAGTGCTCCCAACGGTAAGTCCCAGGCATAATGCCAGGGAAAGTGCGGATACAATGTGTTTCTTCATAGTGAAATACCTCCATGCTTTTGTTTGATAAGATAATGTGTTACTACGCATTTGGAATATTCCGCAAAGTGAAATGCTGCGGATAAAATGGGCAGTAACTTTATTTCTGCTGGAAGTCGGTTATAATAGGAAAATACCAAATTTCACATGATGACATGTTTGGAAACGGATTTCCCATTATTCTTATCTGCGTAAACAAAAAAATACATGCCTCTCAGCATGTATCGAAAATGACTTTCGAGCAGATGCTGACAATCCACCTGCAAAAAACAGGTGAACAGGTTTCGGTCGATCCTGACGGGATCCTCTCAACCCGGACCTACGGGCTCCCTCGCAATCTGGTTTTCGTCATCACAAATCCTGACCGCAGCACAAGGGCGCTCCCCCTGGCACTGCATTCCGTTAACCGGGTAAATTGTACCATACCTGCCCTGGAATTACAATAAAAAAATCCGATATAGCATTTGCAAAACGAAGCAGTTACATCGAAACTAATTGACGTAATATATGTTTTAGTGATAAAAGATATCCCCACAACAGACCAAATTTAAAGTCTGTTACGGGGATATCTGTGTATTAAGAGTTTCCAAAAGTGCAAAACGCTATGATTTTAACCTGTTATTGTGGAAAATCTGCAATTATTTAATTGCGTCCAGCGCATTAGAAATATCCGCGATCAGATCCTCTTTGTCCTCAAGTCCAAGGCTGATACGGATCAGCTCTGCCGGTACGCCAGCTTCGATCAGCTGCTCGTCTGTCATCTGTCTGTGGGTGGAGGTGGCTGGGTTCAGACAGCAGGTTCTTGCATCTGCTACATGAGTCTCAATTGCGCCAAGCTTTAAGTTCTGCATAAAGGTGGAAGCTGCCTCCCGGCCGCCCTTCAGACCGAAGGAAACAACACCGCAGCCGCCGTTTGGCAAATATTTCTTCGCTCTGTCATAGTATTTATTGGATGGAAGTCCCGGGTAATTTACATAAGCTACCTTCGGGTGGCTTTCCAGAAATTCTGCAACAGCCTGTCCATTTTCCACATGCTTCGGCATGCGCACATGCAGGGACTCAAGTCCAAGATTCAGGATAAAAGCGCTGTTCGGGGACTGCATGGAACCGAAATCACGCATCAGCTGAGCTGTACATTTGGTGATGAATGCACCTTCTTTTCCAAATTTCTCAGCGTAGGTAATTCCGTGATAGCTCTCATCCGGGGTGCAAAGTCCCGGATATCGGTCTTTGTGCGCCATCCAGTCAAAGTTACCGCCATCAATAATAGCACCGCCAAGTGCTGCACCATGTCCATCCATATATTTGGTGGTGGAGTGAGTAACAATGTCAGCACCCCATTCAATAGGACGGCAGTTCACTGGTGTAGGGAAGGTATTATCGACTACAAGGGGAACACCGTGTGCATGGGCAACCTTTGCGAAAAGTTCAATATCCAGGACAGTAAGTGCCGGGTTCGCGATGGTTTCGCCGAACATAACCTTTGTATTCGGTTTGAAAGCTGCATTTAATTCTTCCTCGGTTGCGTCTGGGGAAACGAAAGTTGCGGTGATTCCCATTTTTGCCATGGTAACAGAGATCAGGTTAAAGGTTCCTCCATAAATGGAAGAAGAAGCCACAATGTGGTCTCCGCACTCACAGATATTGAACAGAGCCATGAAATTGGCTGCCTGTCCGGAAGAAGTAAGCATAGCTGCGGTTCCACCCTCCATTGCAGTAATCTTGGCTGCTACATGGTCACAGGTAGGATTCTGAAGACGGGAGTAGAAATAACCTTCCGCCTCAAGGTCGAAAAGCTTTCCCATATCCTCGCTGGTATCGTATTTAAAAGTTGTTGACTGAATGATCGGGATCTGCCGTGGTTCTCCGTTTCCAGGTTTATACCCGGCTTGAACACACTTGGTTCCCATTCTGTAATCGTTCATTATGTTCCTCCTCATCTGGTAAAATAAGCTCCTTGTGGAGAAATGTTCACAGGGAGCAATCACATAAGGATATAGTACCATTTTATTCCCAAAATAGCAATGGAAGAGCCGCTTTTTAAGAGGAATATTAAAAGATGGTTGCTTCCGTGATCTGCTTAAAAAGTGGTCCGTATTTTCCTGCATTTTCTTTCAGACAAGAAAGGTAGTAATCTGTGTGACATTCCGGATCTGCGATCGGCACGTTTACTTTCCCGGGAACAGCCTGGCCGCGGCGGATGTAGTAGTCGGAGGCGAAGCAGGGATAATCGGAGTGGTGGGCCAGCTCGGAGAAGGATTCCTGCTCGATCTGCAAAAGAAAATGGGAGGATGGCATTTTACTGCGGGGGATATTGGCCCAGAAGCCGATGTTGCTGAGAAGCAGGATGGAAGTACCGTTCATATCTTCCAGATGAATTCCCTGGCTGGCAGCAAAAGGGGTGTTGGGAGAGAGGGAAAGATACAGATCTTCATGCCCGCATTTTTTGCTGTAAAAGGTTTCCGGGGATAAGGGGAAGTGTGGAGCTGGCGGGCGGTTTCGGAAAGGGTTCCGTATGTGGCAAAGCCGGCCAACTGTTCAAGAAGAGAAGTTTCGATCATTTTATTAGGTCTCCTTTTTATGGTTTATAGTAAAGGTTATGCTATATTTTGAAGGAGTTATGGGAATATATAATCTGTATTCACTATTCGATTTTGATATAGCAGATTTCAATATTGGTGTTGTACATCATAATAAAAGAAAAGTACACTATATGCAGAAAGAATATTAAGGATACCAGGACCGCGGGAGCGGCCTGGGGATTATATTGGAATAGGAGGAAAATTACTATGTCACTTGGAAAACTTGGATTTGGACTTATGAGACTTCCGGTAAACAGTGAAGATCCGACTGATATTGATTTAGAACAGCTGAAAAATATGGTAGACCTTTTCATGGAAAAAGGCTTTACCTATTTTGACACCAGCTTTGTTTATCATAACGGAGCTTCCGAGGAAGCAATCCGCAAAGCATTGACAGAAAGACACGACAGAAACAGCTATACCCTGGCTTCCAAATTCCCTACCTTTATCATGCCAAAGGAAGAGGAAGTGGATGGCATTTTCCAGCAGCAGCTTGACAAATGCGGCGTGGAATATCTGGATTATTACCTGCTTCATAACCTAAACCGACTGATCTATGAGATGGAAGTAAAACCAGCCAATCTTTTTGAACACATGAAAAAATGGAAAGAAGAAGGCCGGATCAAACACATCGGATTCTCCTGGCATGATGATGCCAAATCTCTGGATCGTATTTTAAATGAGCATCCAGAGGTGGAATTCGTTCAGATCGTAGTGAACTACTATGACTGGGAAGAGCCATTTATCCAGGCAAAGGAATGCTACGAAGTGATCCGTAAACACGGTCTTCAGGTGGTAATTATGGAACCGGTAAAAGGCGGCATGCTTGCCAAAGTCCCGGAAGAGGCCCAGAAGAAGATGAAGGAAAATGATGCTGCACTTTCCCCATCCAGCTATGCAATCCGTTTTGCAGCTTCTCTGGATGGCATTCTGGCTGTTCTTTCCGGAATGAGCAACATGGAGCAGCCTCCTGGAAATCGGACAGTCTCCGCGGCAAGACCGACCGGGTAGCTATGGGAAAATATGACCGCATGGAAGAAGCCGACATGAAGATCGTAGACCGCGTTCACCAGCTGGCCCAGAAATACCAGTGCAAAATGTCCCAGATCGCTGTTGCATGGCACTGGGCGAAAGGCGTAGAAGCCCCGATCATCGGAGCAACGAAAGCCGCTTATCTGGATGACGGCGTGGGAGCCTTAAACGTAAAACTTACCCAGGAAGACATTGCATTTCTGGAAGAACCTTACGTCCCTCATCCAATCGTAGGTGCAATCAACCAGAATCCGCCTCAGGGTGTGGTACTGCTGGATGAGAAGAAATAATATTTTGGATTTTACTTAAAAGCATCTATTCGAGAGGAAGTGTGCTTGGGACATTGTGGTTTAAGTCCGATTTTAGGAAAAGGGAACAGAGTGTAAAGACAGATTTTTGTGAAAATGTCTGAGGGATAATTGGAAAGGAGCAGCCGTAAATGGTTACTCCTTTTTTCGTGAATTGTCTTCTATGATGGTAGTATTTACATCATCTTCATATAGACGCATCTGTACCTGCATAGGCGTAGGATCGTCGGTGAGCTTTATTCTTCCAAAATGATTGAAGAAGAACAGGACGCCAAGACCGATGCCGATGGAGTAGGAGATTTCCAGGGCGGTATTGCCGGTTGTGGGCTGGCCGGTGACCTGGGTGTAGATCTGCTCGAAAAGGGCTGGGATGTCTACGTCGTTGTTAAAGGTCATAATGGAAAAGCCTGCGCCGAAAAAGGTGGCGAGGCAGACGAAGATGACTTTACACCATCTTATAACAAGATTGACAGTTCCTTCTTTCTGGTAGGTGATGATGAAATTTGGTTCTCCCATGTGAGTAATATCCAGGTCTGGCTCTTTGGGCTGGATATCGTTTATGAGATCCATAACAGAAATTACATACCGGCCTGGCTTGTCCGGGTCCAGGTTTGCTACGGGGAGGACGCGCAGACGGCTTAAAATTTTGGAATTGGTGCAGGACAGTTTGGCAATGTCCTGGAGATAGACGTGGGGGTGATGCACCTCCACGTTTTCTTCAGTTTGAATGTATAGTGTGTCGCTCATAGATTTCACTCCGTTTAGTATATGGTTTCCCGGACGCGATTTTGCAATGTATATTCACCGCAGGTCATCGCAACATTCCGATGAGCTAGCTGGTAACTACGACTAAGCCGCTCGGGAGAGCCCTCTCGGCTAAGTCTTCGTAACCATCGGATCTCGTCTCCATTAAAACCGCTCCTGAAATGACCTGCTACATGAATATACATTGTAAAATCACTGGTTACTGGTAAGGAAAAGTACATTGTTATTCTTTCATTTTTGGCTTAAATACCCAGCTTGCCAGATAAGAAAAAATCAGTGCAGCAGCAACTCCGGCTGCGCAGGCGGTGAAGCCTCCGGTAAAGAGACCGATAAAACCGTCTTTGTCAATGGCTTCTTTTAATCCTTTCCACAGGGTGTTTCCAAAACCGAGCAATGGAACGGAAGCTCCGGCTCCGGCGAAATCGATCAGGGGCTGGTAGATGCCAAGGGCGCCTAGGATAGAGCCAGTGCATACCAGAAGCACCATGACGCGGCCGGGCATTAGTTTGGTTTTATCGAGTAAAATCTGGACAAGGGCACAGATCAGGCCGCCTACCCAGAATGCGTTGAAGTAATCCATGGAATGACCTCCTTATCTCTGGCAGTGCTCCAACACCACCGCATGTGCAATTCCTGGAATGGAATCACCTTCATTAAAGCTTGTCTTAGAAAGCAATGCTCCTGTAGGTACAAAGAGCACCCGTTTCCAGGTTCCCCTGGCCAGCTCTGGCAGAATATAGGCTGCCAGTACAGAAGCGCTGCATCCGCATCCGCTTCCTCCGGAGTGGGTGTCCTGTGTTTCTCCATCGAAGATCAAAAGTCCACAGTCCTGATAAACGGACTCTATATCATATCCTTGTTCTTTTAACAGATCCAGTAGGATCCGTTTCCCTACAGCACCCAGGTCACCGGTAAAAATAGCGTCATAGTCTTCTGGTGTCCGGTCAAAGTCACAAAAATTCTGGTAAATGGTATCGCAGGCTGCTGGTGCCATACATCCGCCCATGTTTAAAGAATCCTTAAGCCCAAAATCAACCAGCTTTCCAGTGGTAAGTCCCGTTATTTGGACACCGCCTTTTTCGGTTGCGAGAGGTTCTGTCTTACCCGGGATTTCCGCCGCGGGCATAGCACCGGAAAGAACACAGGCCCCGCTCCCGGTAACCGTCCAGGTGGCAGAGAGTGGCCGCTGGTTCCCGTAAGCCAGAGGAAAACGGAATTCTTTTTCCGCACTGGCAAAATGGCTGGAAGTGGCGCAGAGAATATGTTCTCCGTATCCGGCTGCAATGGACATGGCGCCAAGGGAAAGGGATTCTCCCATAGTGGAGCAGGCCCCGAAAAGTCCGTAAAAGGGGATTCCCATTCCTGCAATTCCAAAGGATGAGGCGGTGGTCTGGGCCAAAAGGTCACCGGCAAAGGTCATACGGATGTCACCGGGGGTGAGCCCTGCTTTTCCAAGGGCTAATGTGGCAGCTTCCTTTTGCATGGTGCTTTCTGCAGCTTCCCAGGTATCTTCCCCAAACATAGGCTCTTCACAGACCAGATCAAATTTGTCACCAAGAGGTCCTTCCCCTTCCTTTTTTCCAACGACAGATGCGCAGCTTGCAATGTAAACCGGATTTTGAAAGCTCATGCTGGCAGAGCCGGTCAGTCTGGCTGGTGTCTGTGAATTCATGAAATCACCTCCATTATTTTCAGAAGATAGTAGATCACCCCGGCAGCCCAGGAACTCATGATCCCGTAGAGGATAACAGGGCCTGCAATGGTAAAAATTTTGCAGCCGATTCCAAAGACCTGCCCTTCTGCTTTATATTCGATGGCTGGTGCGGCTACGGAATTGGCAAAGCCGGTGATGGGAACCAGGCTGCCGGCCCCGCCGAATTTTCCAATTTTGGGATAAAGATTGAATCCAGTAAGAATCACACTGATGAAAACCAGGGTAACAGAACACCAGGTTCCGGCCATATCCTGGTCTAAGCCTCTGGATTTTGCAAAATTTGTTATAATCTGCCCGAGAACACAGATCAGACCGCCAGTGACAAATGCCTTTGCCATATTCATGGGAAGGCTATGTGTGGGAGTGATCTGTTTTACATAATCGGCGTATTGCTTCTGCTTTTCTTTTTGCATGGAATTGTTCATAAATGCCTCCTGCTGCGATGAGAAACGGATGTGTTGGAGGGATTCCGTTTCCGAAATATCTTATGGAATGTTGTTTGTTTATCCCTATTATGTGAAAAAACATGTAAAATATACTTTATTTTTAGCTGGATTTATAATATTATGATAGTATTGTTATAGTTATTGCTAAAAGCCGGGCGAGAATCTGCCGTCAGTACAATAACTGGTTCGGTTAATGTTCACAGGAAATGCTTCCCATGTTGTCTGGGAGACCGTGAACAGCAACTACTTTGAATATAAACGAAAGAAGAGAGGTGCTTTATGGGAAACTATTTTATAGGAAAAGGAGTACAGCTTCTCACAGAGGAATCTGAGAATAAGATCAGAATCCGGAAACTGGAGCTGCTTCAGCCGGAATTTGGACATATGCCATGTATGAGTGGTGATGTATTTACTTTTTTATTGGCAGAAGAGGGAGAAATGCAGGGCCAGGTAAATCAGGAAAAGGTGGACCTGGAAGCTGGTGAGGCGCTGTTTATCAATGCTGGCCAGTCTTATCGCCTGGTTAGAAGTGAGAATGAAAGTTGTAGTTTTTATATCATTGAGGTGGCTGGAGAATATCTTGCTGCTGGAGATGAAAGCCTTAAGAGCAAGTATATTGCTCCAGTTGCAGAAGCAGAGGCTTTTTCTTATTGCAGATTTATGCCGTCAGCAGAGGAAGATACAGACGAGGATATTCTTTTGCAGGCACTTCTGGCTGCTGCGCAGACCGCTGAGGGCAGAGATATGGCTTACGAGCTGGATATGAAGAGCTGGCTTTTTACAGCATGGGGAAGCCTTTACAAAAAATTTGTGCAGCTGGCACCGGAGTGCAAGAATGCGGTGATCCGCGAGCGGGCGAAGCTGAACCGTATGACTGGTTATCTCACCGAACACTGCAATGAGAAAATGACGCTTGCGGCTATGGCAGAAGCCTGCCAGGTGAGCACCGGTGATTTCTGCCGCTTCTTTAAGAAGCACATGGAGATGACTCCGTTTGAATATCTTCAGAAATGCAGAATCTGGAACAGCATGGACGCAGTCCTGGAAAAAACAGCCTCCATGGGAAATATTGCAGTGGAAAACGGTTTTGCAGGGGCAAGCTATTTTTCTGAAACCTTCCGCAAAGAGATGGGATGCTCTCCGGCAGATTATCGGAAATGGTATCGCGGATTGTCAGAAGAATGCCCGGTAGCCTGGACGGAAAGTAAGGAAGAAAGTGCTCAGACCGCAAAGAATGCAAAAAAAGGAAAGTCTGGCAAACATGTTCCTTCCTATTTATTATAAGAGATATTACGGGAACCACCGCTTATAAAAATAATACAGGGAACCTAAGGTTTTTCCCAGTGCGACAGCGATCACAACCCAGCGGATCCCATTGGCCAGTTTGATCCTTCTGGAAAAGATAGGGAAAACATCTGCCATCTCAGCCAGAGCCATGATCCATCCTCCAAGGAAGATCCCGGAGAAAAGCCCGTAGAGGATCAGGGCGAAGGTGCCTCCTGGAATATGCCAGTTATAGAGAAAGAACAGATTACCGCATACAATGCCAAGAAGCGTAATATCTTCATATAATAAGATATGTTTTCCAGTGTGGGTGACGCCTGCATATCTTGGCACTATGGAAAGACCAATGAGCAGACCGACTACACCGCCTGCGATAATGATTCCGGAGCAGAAACCGATGACGGACAGGAAAATTTGCTGCAGCATGAATATGGACTCCTTTCGATTAGAAATGCGTGTTTTGTCTCGCTTTAGTATGGAAAGAATCTTGAAAAATATGCGTTTTTCCTGTACATTTGTGTGGTTAAATAGTATAATAAAACGATGCGGCAATGGACAGAATAGGATTGCCGCATGGTTGTGAAAGAAAGTTTAATATAGAAAGATTGAGGATGTAAATCTGTGAATGTAAATATAAAACAGCGCTTTCAGGAAATCCTGGGGACTGACCGGGTTCTGGAAACTGAGCCGATGAGCAAGCATACTACATTCCGAATCGGTGGACCAGCTGACTTATTTGTAGCACCAGAGAATACAGATGAGATAAAGAAACTTATAGCTATTTGCAAAGAGGAAGAAGTACCTTATTTCATTCTTGGAAATGGAAGCAATCTGCTTGTAAGCGATAAAGGTTATCGTGGTGTTATCATACAGCTGTACCGAAGCTTTGGACAGATCACGCTTAAGGAAAATGAAATTCATGCCCAGGCGGGAGCACTTTTATCCGGGATCGCGGCCATGGCAAGGGAAGCTTCCCTGACAGGCTTTGAATTTGCCGGAGGAATTCCCGGAACCTTAGGCGGCGCGGTGGTAATGAATGCAGGCGCTTATGGCGGTGAGATGAAGGATGTTCTGAAAGAAGTGACAGTTCTGACTCCGGAAGGCGAGATTGTTACCTTGCAGGCAGGGGAACTCCAAATGGGATACCGCACCAGTATTATAAAGGAAGCTGGTTATATCGTTCTGGAAGCTGTGATTTCCTTAAAGAAAGGCGACCAGGATGAGATTAAAAGCCGTATGCAGGAGCTGGCAGGCATGAGAAGCAGCAAGCAGCCCCTTTCCTACCCAAGTGCAGGAAGTACGTTTAAAAGACCGGAAGGCTATTTTGCAGGCAAGCTGATCATGGACAGCGGGCTTCGTGGCTATCAGGTTGGCGGCGCCCAGGTTTCAGAGAAACATTGTGGCTTTGTGATCAATACGGGAAATGCCACGGCGAAGGATGTTACCACATTGATGGCTGACGTTCAGAGGATCGTGATGGAGAAATTCGGCGTGAAGCTTGAGCCTGAGGTAAAGTTTTTAGGAGACTTTTAGAGGCATATAGGGGATGCCGCTGGTAGGCGGCATGTCCGTTTTAGACACAAAAGAGGCAGGTGCGTTCATCTGCCAAGCAGGAGATAAGTTATGCGATTTGTAATAGTTACAGGTGTTTCCGGCGCAGGCAAGTCCACTGTGCTGAAAATGCTGGAGGATGCCCATTATTTTTGCGTGGACAATCTTCCGATTCCATTGGTGGAGAAATTTGCTTCCCTGATGCTGGAGGTACACGAAGAGGGAGTCCAGAATGCAGCTCTTGGGATTGATGCCAGAAGCGGACGATCTCTGGAGGAACTGGCCAAGGTTCTGGATCATATGAAAGAAGCCGGCTATGATTTTGAAATCCTGTTTATGGATGCAGAAGATTCGGTACTGGTGAAACGATATAAAGAGACCAGACGAAGCCACCCGTTGGCAAACAACGGAAGAGTGGATGATGGAATCCGTCTGGAACGTGAGAAGATGGATTTTCTCCGCAAAAGAGCAGATTACATTATTGATACCAGTCATCTTCTCACAAGAGAACTCCGGCAGGAGATTGAGAAGATCTTTGTGAATGATGAGAAATTCTGTAATATGATGGTTACAGTGTTGTCCTTTGGATTTAAATATGGAATCCCGGCAGATGCCGATCTGGTATTTGACGTGCGTTTTCTTCCCAATCCATATTATGAGGATGAACTGCGGCCGCTTACCGGTATGGATGAAAGCGTGTTTAATTATGTAATGGATAATGAAACAGCCAGGATCTTTGCCAATAAGCTGGAGGATATGATCCAGTTTCTCATTCCAAAATACGCCCAGGAGGGCAAAACAAGCCTGGTGATCGCCATTGGATGTACTGGTGGAAAACACCGTTCTGTTACCATTGCCCGGGAATTATACAGCCGCATCGCCAGAAACGGCGAATATGGATTCCGGCTGGAGCACAGAGATGTGGATAAAGATCGCCTATTGAAAAAATAAAAAAGAGGAGATCGTGGAATGTCTTTTTCAGGGATGGTGAAAGAAGAGCTTTCCAGGCACATTGGCTCCGGCAGGCATTGCAGGATTGCGGAACTGGCTGCAATCTTTACCTTCTGCGGCAGCCTGGAGAATGGAACGGATGGGAAAAAATCCCTGCGTATCCAGACAGAAAATGAGGCACTTTCAAGAAAAGGCTTTACATTATTGCAAAAAACATTTAATATAGAGACAGATGTATCAAATTCCCGGATTGACTGTTTCAGGAGGGGGAATCTTTCCTGTATTTCTATTACCGATGAGAAGCTTATCAGAGAAATACTGGATTCTGCCAAGCTGGAATTTTCGGGGATCAGCGGAGGAATGCCGCTTGTATCCAATTCCATTGTATATCAGAGGGATTGCTGCAAAAGGGCGTTTGTACGCGGCGCTTTTCTCTCGGCAGGATCCATCAGCGATCCACAGAAGGGCTATCATTTTGAGATTGTGTGCCCCAGTCAGGAGATTGGCGGGCAGCTGCAGGAGATCATCCGCAGCTTTCACATAGACGCCAAGATCGTGCTTCGCAAGAAGTCTTATGTGCTCTATGTGAAAGAAGGAGCACAGATTGTGGATATGCTGGCAATCATGGAAGCAAACGTTGCGCTTATGGATCTGGAGAATATCCGCATCGTGAAGGAAATGCGCAATACTGTGAACCGGAAGGTTAACTGTGAGACTGCAAATATAAATAAGACGGTAAATGCAGCAGTGAAGCAGATCGAGGACATCAGACTTCTTGAGGAAAAGGTGGGTCTGGAGAGTCTGAATGAAGGTCTGGAAGAGATTGCGAAATTGCGGCTGCAGTATCCGGAAGCAACACTTAAAGAATTAGGATTGATGTTGAACCCACAGGTTGGAAAGTCCGGAGTAAATCATCGGCTTCGAAAGCTAAGCCTGCTCGCGGATGACCTGAGGGAAAACAAGGAGGAGTTATTATGATTAAAAAGCCAATCACCATTCACCTGTCCACAGGACTTGAAGCCAGACCCGTTGCGCAGCTTGTACAGGTGGCAAGTCAGTTCAACAGTGAGATCTATGTAGAAGTAGGCAAGAAGAAAGTCAATGCCAAGAGTATCATGGGTATGATGACATTGGGACTGGATGCCGGTGAGGAGATTACACTTTCTGCTAATGGTGAAGATGAAGAAGCTGCAATGAGCAGTATTGAACAGTATCTGAGCAACCAGTAATGGCTGCCATAAAAAGTGAGGATGGTTACCAATGTCTAAATTTCTTAAATTTATAGTACATTTTGTTGTGATATGCACCATACTTTGTGTGATTGCATTAGCGGTACCTCCGTTCTTCGGAGTGACTACCGAAATCCGGGACGACTCCACAGTCAAGTCAAACCTGGCAATGGGATCTGTTACATATGCAATTCCGGTTAAAACCGAAGAAGCAGCTCTGGGTACACCGATCCTTGTAAACGATGAGAACGATGCAGTTTACCGTTACACACTTGCAAGTGCAGATGTTGCAAGCGGCACAGGAACTGCCATGGACCCGACTATTTCCCAGGGACAGCCTATCAATGTGGCAATCGGAAGCTACCTTCCGAAGATCGTAGTGACGATTCCATTTATCGGATATCTGATGGCTGCCACCAAGAGCATTGAAGGTCTGATCGTATTAGGACTTACCGTTCTTTTCCTGATCATCCTTTATGTGATCGCAGAGCTTTGGAAAAGAGATCCAGATGATTATGACGATGACTATCCGGAGGACACAGAGCCTGGATACGTAAAGAGCCGCAAAGAGCTTAAGAGAGAAGAAAAACGCAAAGAGCGTGAATACCGCGATGAAGAGCGCGAGATCAAAGCACAGGGCAAACGCAGCAAGAAAGAAAAGCGTAAGATCCGTACAGGCGGTTTTGTAGATGAGATCGATGAGGATGATTTCGACACAGAAGAAGAGGAACGTCCTGCAAAAACAGTACAGAGCGCAACAAGCGAAGCACATGAGCTTCTGAAGAAGGAAGTTGCTGCTGCTACAGCCCAGAACCGTAAGCCAGCTAAGAAGTCTGCCAAGCCAGCTGCACAGACAAAGAAAGCTGCTCCGAAGAAGAAAGCAGCTCCGGAGATCGAAGAAGAGGATGATGAGCCAGTAGAGATCAAGAAGCTTGCAATCCCCAGATATTCACCGGCACAGCTTGCAGCCAAGGCAAAGAAAGAAGGAGACGCTCCTGATATTGTGAAGGATGAGATCACGAAGGTTACCTTATTTGATTATTCCGATATCTTTGCTGATGACGAAGACGACGATGAAGATTACTACGATGATGAAGATTGATTCATTATAATAAGAAGGAAGAGATGCCAGATGGTGTCTCTTCTTTTTTTCGCAGACAACGGGCTGAAGTACGTGCTTGCACGAGAACTTGACGATAATAAACTACCCGCTATGCGGGTGCAGGTCCATTGAGGCCTGTCTTTTAAAGTTATATACACTATATAATAGGAAGAAACAGGAAATTTCATAAATAATCAGCCTAAAATTGTATTAAAATTAGTACAAAAAAATATCTACATTTTTTGAAAAAAACACTTGCAATTTGTAAAAACATTGTGTATACTAATATCTGTTGTGACATGATAGCGATGAAGCGTGAGGTTGCCGCCAAGTAAGGCGGGTTTTCCGTGGAGCGAATGTCAAGTTAGGAAACTGACGACAAGTCACTGTACAAGTTCAATAGCCATCTAGGGATGGGACGTGTGAGAGGAAAGTTCGAAGCAGGAAGTTGTTTTAGGACACACACGGAGATGTGTACAGTCGCCGCTTGTCGTACTGATAGTGAGTACGAATAGGAGGAGACTTTTTTTATGGCAAATCAGGTAATGAGAATCACATTAAAAGCTTACGATCATCAGTTAGTAGATGCATCTGCTGCAAAGATCATCGACACTGTTAAGAAGAATGGTGCAACAGTTAGCGGACCGGTTCCGCTTCCAACTAAGAAGGAAGTTGTTACAATCTTAAGAGCTGTTCACAAATATAAAGATTCCAGAGAGCAGTTCGAGCAGAGAACACATAAGAGACTGATTGATATCATTGCTCCAACCCAGAAGACAGTTGATGCACTGTCCAGACTGGAAATGCCTGCTGGTGTTCATATCGACATCAAGATGAAGGTAAAATAATTAATTTTGTAAATGCATAAGCATTTAGCTATTTATTATATGATTACCCGAAAGGGCAATCCGCTATAGGAGGAAGAAAGATGAAGAAAGCTATTTTAGCTACCAAAGTCGGAATGACTCAGATCTTCAACGAAGATGGAATGTTAATTCCGGTAACCGTTTTACAGGCTGGTCCATGTGTCGTAACTCAGGTTAAAACAGATGAGAACGACGGATACACAGCAGTTCAGGTTGGCTTCGGCGACATCAGAGAGAAACTGGTGAACAAACCGGAAACAGGCCACTTTGCAAAAGCAGGCGTTGCAGTTAAGAGATTCGTTAAAGAATTCCGTTTCGAGAACGCTGCTGAATATGAAGTAGGACAGGAAATTAAAGCTGATATCTTCGCAGCTGGCGATCACATCGATGCAACAGCTGTTTCTAAAGGTAAAGGCTTCCAGGGCGCAATCAAGAGACATGGACAGTCCAGAGGACCTATGGCTCACGGTTCCAAATATCATCGTCATGCAGGTTCCAATGGTGCTTGTTCTGATCCGAGCAAGGTATTCAAAGGAAAACACATGCCAGGTCATATGGGAAGCGAGCAGGTTACTGTTCAGAATCTTGAGATCGTACGCGTAGATACAGAGAATAACTTACTGTTAGTTAAAGGTGCTGTTCCAGGACCTAAGAAATCCTTGGTTACAATCAAAGAGACAGTAAAGTCCTTATAATAAGAAAGGAGGAGCACACAAATGGCAAACGTAACTGTTTATAATATGGAAGGCAATGAAGTTGGAACAATGGAGCTGAACGATGCAGTATTCGGCGTTGAAGTCAATGAGCATCTTGTTCACCTTGCTGTTGTTCGTCAGCTTGCAAATAAACGCCAGGGTACTCAGAAAGCGAAAACTCGCTCTGAAGTAAGCGGTGGCGGAAGAAAACCTTGGAGACAGAAAGGAACCGGTCATGCTAGACAGGGATCCATCCGCGCTGCACAGTGGACAGGCGGCGGAATGATTTTCGCACCAACTCCAAGAGATTATGAAGTAAAAATGAACAAGAAAGAAAGAAGAGCAGCTCTTAAATCCGCTCTGACTTCCAAAGTTCAGGACAATAAATTCGTAGTTGTTGATAGCCTTGCAATCGCTGAAGCTAAGACAAAAGAAATGCAGAAGGTTCTTACAAACCTGAAAGCAGAGAAAGCTCTTATCGTAACAGCACAGGAAGACAAGAACGTAATCCTTTCTGCAAGAAATATCGAGAACGTACAGACTGTAGCTGCTAACGGCATCAATGTATATGATGTTATGAGCCACGGTACTGTAGTAGTAACTAAAGACGCTGTAGCATCCATCGAGGAGGTATACGCATAATGGCAGATATTAAATATTACGACGTGATCAAAAGACCAGTGATCACTGAAAAATCCATGGCTGCTATGGGTGAGAAGAAATATACTTTCCTTGTTCATCCGGAAGCAAACAAAGCTCAGATCAAAGAAGCTGTTGAGAAAATGTTCGATGGAACAAAAGTTAAGAGCGTAAATACCATGAACCTTGATGGTAAGAAAAAACGCCGTGGAATGGTAGTTGGAAAAACTGCTAAATCCAAAAAAGCTATCGTAGCCCTTACAGAGGACAGCAAAGACATCGAGATCTTCGAAGGCCTTTAATTGATAGCAATTTATACGCACTCAAAAGCGTGAGAACAAATTTGAAAGGAGAAAAGAAATGGGAATCAAAAGTTATAACCCATATACCCCGTCTAGAAGACATATGACTGGTTCCGACTTCTCTGAGATCACAAAAGTAACTCCAGAGAAATCCCTCACCGTGTCTTTAAAGAAAAACGCTGGACGTAACAACCAGGGTAAGATCACTGTAAGACATCAGGGAGGCGGAAGCCGTAGAAAATATAGAATCATCGACTTCAAGAGAAGAAAAGATGGAATCCCTGCAGTAGTTAAATCTATTGAGTACGATCCAAACAGAACAGCAAATATCGCTCTTATCTGCTACGCAGATGGCGAGAAAGCATACATTCTTGCTCCGGAAGGACTTAAAGTTGGACAGAAAGTTATGAACGGACCGGAAGCTGAAATTCGTGTAGGTAACTGCTTACCGTTAGAGCTTATCCCGGTTGGTACTATGATTCATAACATCGAGCTTCACCCAGGAAAGGGCGGCCAGATGGTTCGTTCCGCTGGTAACGGCGCTCAGCTTATGGCAAAAGAAGGCAAATACGCTACCCTTCGTCTCCCATCTGGTGAGATGAGAATGGTTCCGATCATCTGTCGTGCAACAGTTGGTATCATCGGAAACGGTGATCACAACCTGATCAACATCGGTAAAGCTGGTCGTAAGCGTCACATGGGTATCAGACCTACAGTTCGCGGTTCCGTTATGAACCCGAATGACCATCCACATGGTGGTGGAGAGGGCCGCGCTCCGGTTGGACGTCCAGGTCCGTGTACACCTTGGGGCAAACCTGCTCTTGGTCTGAAGACCAGAAAGAAAAACAAAGCGTCCAACAAGCTCATCGTAAGAAGACGCGATGGAAAAGCTTTAAGCAAATAATAAGGAGGATTAAGAATGTCTCGTTCACTGAAAAAAGGACCTTTTGCAGATCAGAGCTTACTTAAAAAAGTAGATGCATTAAACGCTGCAAATGATAAATCCGTAATCAAAACTTGGTCACGCCGTTCCACAATCTTCCCGTCTTTTGTTGGACATACAATCGCTGTCCATGACGGAAGAAAACATGTGCCGGTATATATTACTGAGGATATGGTTGGTCACAAACTTGGTGAGTTTGTTGCTACCAGAACCTACAGAGGACACGGAAAAGACGAAAAGAAATCCGGTGTTCGCTAGTTAGAACTTTTCACCAGGCTGCCTGAACCGCTGAAGCGGAACAGGTAACCGCGGTGTTTTCCTGAATATTGAATATGACGAAAGGAGGCACTTTAAAATGGCAAAAGGACATAGAAGCCAGATTAAGAGAGCCAGAAATGAGAATAATAGAGAGACAAGACCGTCTGCAAAATTATCTTATGCAAGAATTTCTGTTCAGAAAGCCTGCTACGTTTTAGATGCAATCCGTGGCAAAGATGTGCAGACAGCACTTGGTATCCTGACATACAACCCAAGATACGCTTCCAGCGTAATCAAAAAGTTACTGGAATCAGCTATTGCTAACGCTGAGAACAATAACGGAATGAACGCAGACAATCTCGTCGTTGCAGCCTGCTATGCAAATAAAGGACCTACAATGAAGAGAATCCAGCCAAGAGCACAGGGTAGAGCTTACAGAATCGAGAAGAGAACAAGCCATATCACCATCGTGCTGGATGAGAAATAAGGAGGATAGACATGGGACAGAAAGTTAACCCACATGGCCTTAGAGTCGGTGTTATCAAGGATTGGGATTCAAGATGGTATGCAGAGAGCGATTTCGCAGACTATCTGGTAGAAGATTACAACATCAGAACATTCCTTAAAAAGAAATTATACAGCGCAGGTGTTTCCAAGATCGAGATCGAGAGAGCATCTGACAGAGTAAAAGTTATCATTTACACAGCTAAACCTGGTATCGTAATCGGTAAAGGCGGCGCTGAGATCGAGAAAGTAAAAGCTGAACTTGCTAAATACACAGACAAGAAGCTTATCGTTGATATCAAAGAAGTTAAGAGACCAGACAGAGACGCTCAGCTTGTTGCAGAGAACATCGCTCTTCAGCTGGAGAACCGTATCTCCTTCAGACGTGCTATGAAATCTACAATGCAGCGTACAATGAAATCTGGAGCAAAGGGAATCAAAACATCCGTATCCGGACGTCTTGGTGGAGCTGATATGGCTCGTACAGAGTTCTACAGCGATGGAACTATTCCGCTTCAGACACTTCGTGCAGACATCGATTATGGTTTCGCAGAAGCAGACACCACATATGGCAAAGTTGGTGTAAAGGCATGGATCTACAATGGTGAGATTCTTCCAACTAAAGGAACTAAGGAAGGGAGCGATAAATAATGTTAATGCCAAAAAGAGTTAAACGTCGTAAACAATTCCGTGGCTCCATGAGAGGAAAAGCCCTTAGAGGTAATCAGATCAATTATGGTGAATTCGGTCTTGTTGCTACCGAGCCTTGCTGGATCAGATCTAATCAGATCGAGGCAGCCCGTGTTGCTATGACCCGTTATATCAAACGTGGTGGTAAGGTTTGGATCAAGATTTTCCCAGATAAACCAGTAACAGCAAAACCAGCAGAAACTCGTATGGGTTCCGGAAAAGGTGCCCTGGAATACTGGGTAGCAGTTGTTAAACCAGGACGTGTTATGTTTGAGATCGCAGGCGTTTCTGAAGAAATCGCTCGTGAGGCATTACGTCTTGCAATGCACAAGTTACCATGTAAATGCAAAATAGTTTCTCGTGCAGAGTTAGAAGGCGGTGATAACAGTGAAAATTAATAAATTCGTAGAAGATTTACAGGCAAAATCAGCTGCAGAATTAAACGAAGAATTAGTAGCTGCTAAGAAAGAACTTTTCAATTTGAGATTTCAGAATGCAACCAATCAATTAGACAATACAGGACGAATCAAAGAGGTTCGTAGAAATATTGCCAGAATCCAGACAGTGATCACTGCGAAAGCTAACGCTTCCAAATAGTGAATTTAGGAGGACATAATCGTGGAAAGAAATCTGAGAAAAACCCGCGTGGGTAAGGTTGTCAGCAATAAGATGGACAAGACCATCGTAGTTGCAATTGAAGACCATGTAAAACATCCTCTTTACAAGAAAATCGTGAAGAGAACATATAAATTAAAAGCTCATGACGAAAACAATGAGTGCAACATCGGTGATACCGTTAAGGTTATGGAGACCAGACCGCTGTCCAAGGACAAGAGATGGAGACTGGTTGAAGTAGTAGAGAGAGTTAAATAAGGAGGATAACCAGTATGATTCAGCAGGAAACAAGACTGAAAGTTGCCGACAACACTGGTGCAAAAGAAATCCTTTGTATCCGTGTTATGGGTGGCTCTACAAGAAGATATGCAAACATCGGCGATACAATCGTTGCTACTGTTAAAGATGCAACACCAGGCGGCGTTGTTAAAAAAGGTGACGTAGTAAAGGCTGTTGTAGTTAGATCCAAAAAAGGCGCTCGTCGTAAAGACGGATCCTATATCCGTTTCGATGAAAATGCTGCCGTAATCATTAAAGACGACTTAACTCCGAGAGGAACACGTATCTTTGGACCAGTTGCCAGAGAGCTTCGTGAGAAGAAATTCATGAAGATCGTTTCCTTAGCTCCGGAAGTATTATAGGAGGGTGCCTAATGTCAGCTATGAAGATTAAAAAAGGTGATACTGTTACAGTAATCGCTGGTAAAGATAAAGGCAAAGAAGGCAAAGTCCTTGCCGTTAATGTAAAAGACAACACCGTATTAGTAGAGAACGTTAATATGGTTACAAAACACACCAAACCATCAGCTGCAAACCAGAATGGTGGAATCATCACAAAAGAAGCTCCGCTTCACATCTCCAACGTAATGCTTTTGGCTGATGGAAAAGCTACAAGAGTTGGCTTTAAGATGGATGGTGACAAAAAAGTCCGTGTTGCTAAGGCAACCGGTAAGGTTATCGATTAATTGAGAGAGGAGGCAGACATAAGTGAGTAGATTAAAAGAACTTTACACTAATGAGATCATGGATGCCATGACCAAAAAATTCGGATATAAAAACGTTATGGAAGTGCCAAAACTCGACAAGATCGTAATTAACATGGGTGTTGGTGAAGCCAAAGAGAACGCTAAGCTTCTTGACGCTGCTATCGCAGATATGGAGCTGATCACAGGACAGAAAGCTATCGCAACAAAAGCTAAAAAATCTGTCGCTAACTTCAAAATCAGAGAGGGAATGCCGATCGGATGTAAAGTAACATTAAGAGGCGAGAAGATGTATGAGTTCGCTGATCGTCTGATCAACCTGGCACTTCCACGTGTACGTGACTTCCGTGGTATCAATCCTAACGCATTCGATGGCAGAGGAAACTACGCTCTTGGTATCAAAGAGCAGCTTATCTTCCCAGAAGTTGAGTACGATAAAGTTGACAAAGTAAGAGGTATGGACATTATCTTCGTTACAACAGCAAAAACTGATGAGGAAGCTCGTGAGTTACTGAAGCTGTTCAACATGCCTTTTGCGAAATAAGTAGAGGAACATTCCAAAGTTGACCGCCGGCTTCCCTGCCGGGGTCAGCAGATCTGATATAGGAGGAACGATTCATGGCTAAGACAGCAATGAAAATCAAACAGCAGCGTCCAGCTAAATTCTCTACAAGAGAATACAGCCGTTGCAGAATTTGTGGACGTCCACATGCATACTTAAGAAAATACGGAATCTGCAGAATCTGCTTCCGTGAGTTAGCTTACAAGGGACAGATCCCGGGAGTTAAGAAAGCTTCCTGGTAAGTCGAAAGCACTGGTAACAATTTAATTTATTATATATACACTATGACATGTAAAGTCTGAATATGAGGAGGAAACTAACATGACAATGAGCGATCCAATCGCAGATATGCTTACAAGAATCCGTAACGCAAACACTGCAAAACATGACACAGTAGATGTTCCGGCATCCAAGATGAAAATTGCAATCGCAAACATCCTTGTTGATGAGGGATACATTGCAAAATACGATTTAGTTGAAGATGGTGTTGCTAAAAACATCCATATCACACTGAAATATGGCGAAGACAAAAACGAGAAGATCATCACAGGTTTAAAGAGAATCTCTAAACCAGGTCTTCGTGTTTATGCTGGTAAGGACGAGCTTCCGAAGGTTCTTGGAGGACTTGGAATCGCAATCCTTTCCACTAATAAAGGTGTTATCACCGACAAAGAAGCCCGTAAACTTCAGGTAGGCGGCGAGGTTCTGGCTTTCGTTTGGTAAGCCGAATTAGTTTGTATCACTGAAAACAGAGAGGTTGCTAAAACCTCTCCGATAATCTAAGTAAGGAGGACACATAGTATGTCACGTATCGGTAGACTTCCGGTTGCTATTCCGGCAGGAGTAGAAGTAACTGTTGCAGAAGGAAACGTAGTAACCGTAAAAGGACCAAAAGGAACACTTGAGAGAGCGCTTCCAACAGAGATGGAAATCAAAGTTGAAGATAGTCATGTAGTTGTTGCAAGACCAAACGACTTAAAGAAAATGAAATCCCTTCACGGCTTAACAAGAAGCCTTATCCACAACATGGTTGTTGGTGTAAGCGAAGGATACACCAAGACTCTTGAAGTTAACGGTGTTGGTTACAGAGCCGCTAAGCAGGGCAAGAAGCTTACTTTAAACCTTGGATATTCTCACCCGGTAGAAATGGAAGATCCGGAAGGTATTGAGACCAAAGTAGACGGTAACAAGATTATCGTTTCCGGTATCAGCAAGGAAAAAGTTGGACAGTTTGCAGCTGAGATCAGAGATAAGAGAAGACCTGAGCCATACAAGGGCAAAGGTATCAAGTATGATACTGAGGTTATCAGACGCAAAGTTGGTAAGACTGGTAAGAAATAATTAAGGAGAGTGAGAAAATGGTTAATAAAGCATCTAGAGCGGAAATTCGCGAGAAAAAGCATAGAAGATTACGTCATCATTTAAATGGCACTGCAACAACTCCGCGTCTTGCAGTATTTCGTTCCAATAAACACATGTATGCACAGATTATCGATGACACCGTTGGAAAGACTTTAGTATCTGCTTCTACTCTTCAGAAAGACGTAAAAGCACAGATTGAGAACACCGACGATGTTGCAGCAGCAGCATATCTTGGCACTGTAATCGGTAAGAAGGCAGTGGAAGCCGGCATCGAGGAAGTTGTTTTTGACAGAGGTGGATACATTTACCACGGTAAAGTAAAAGCACTGGCAGACGCAGCAAGAGAAGCTGGACTGAAATTCTAATAAGGAGGAGCGAAACACATGAAACGTAATCTTATTGATGCTAGTCAGTTAGAGTTAGAAGATAAAGTAGTATCAATCAAGCGTGTTACCAAGGTTGTTAAAGGTGGTCGTAACTTCCGTTTCACAGCTTTAGTTGTTGTAGGTGACGGCAATGGACACGTTGGTGCAGGACTTGGAAAGGCAGCCGAAATTCCGGAAGCTATCCGCAAAGGAAAAGAGGACGCTATTAAGAAATTAGTAACCGTAGCAAGAGATGAGAATGGTTCCATTACACATGACTTCGTAGGTTCTTACGGAAGCGCTTCCATGCTTCTTAAGAGAGCTCCAGAAGGTACTGGAGTTATCGCCGGCGGCCCGGCTCGTGCCGTTATCGAGTTAGCTGGTATCAAAAACATCCGTACAAAATGTATGGGATCCAGAAATAAGCAGAATGTTGTTCTTGCAACCATCGAAGGCTTAAGACAGTTAAAAACTCCGGAAGAAGTTGCAAAACTTCGTGGAAAATCTGTTGATGAGATTCTGGCTTAAGGAGGAATATTAAAATGGCAAATACATTAAAAGTTACTTTAGTAAAATCTCCGATTGGCGCAGTTCCGAAGCACAAACTTACTGTTAAGGCAATGGGTCTTACCAAAATGCACAAAACAGTTGAGATGCCAGACAATGCGGCAACAAGAGGAATGATTCAGCAGGTACAGCACCTGGTAAAAGTAGAAGAAGCATAATTACAAAAAGGAGGTGCCATAATGGAATTATCAAACTTAAGACCAGCAGAGGGTTCTAAGCACAGCGATAACTTCAGAAGAGGCCGTGGACATGGTTCAGGAAACGGCAAAACAGCCGGTAAAGGCCATAAAGGACAGTTAGCACGTTCCGGACACAAGAAACCGGGATTTGAAGGTGGACAGATGCCTTTATACAGACGTCTGCCTAAGAGAGGATTCACAAACAGAAACTCTAAAGAGATCATTGCAATCAACGTTGACGTTCTGAACCGTTTTGAGGATGGTGCAGAGGTAACAGTTGAGAGCTTACTTGCAAGCAGTGCAATTTCCAAAGCTGGCGACGGCGTTAAAATCCTTGGAAACGGCGAGCTTACCAAGAAACTTACAGTTAAAGTAAACGCTGTAAGTGAGACTGCAAAGTCTAAAATCGAAGCTGCAGGTGGTACAGTAGAGCTGATCTAATAGAGGTGATCAAATGTTTGAAACTCTCAAAAACGTTTTCAGAGTAAAAGAGATGAGACGTAAACTCCTCTATGTTTTATGGATGATCTTAGTCATCCGTATTGGATCACAGCTTCCTGTTCCGGGAGTAGACAGCGATTTCTTTAAAGAGTGGTTTGCTAAAAACACTGGTGACGCATTCAATTTCTTTGATGCGTTCACCGGTGGCTCATTTACCCAGATGTCAATCTTTGCATTGAACATCACACCATACATTACATCCTCCATTATCATGCAGCTTCTTACAATTGCCATCCCGGCACTGGAAGAAATGCAGAGAGATGGAGAAGAGGGCAGAAAGAAAATCACTGCCATTACCCGTTATGTCACTGTTGGTCTTGCGTTGTTTGAGTCTGTGGCAATGGCAATCGGTTTCGGTCGCCAGGGTCTTATCCCGAACATGAACTTCTTTAAGGGCGTTACTGTAGTTGCTTGTCTTACAGCTGGTTCTGCCATGCTGATGTGGATTGGTGAGCGTATCACGGAGAAGGGTGTTGGAAATGGTATTTCCATCGTCCTGACTGTTAACATCGTTTCCCGTATCCCAAGTGACTTATCTCTTCTTTATGAGAACTTCATCAAAGGAAAAACAATTGCAAAAGGACTGCTTGCAGGACTTATCATTCTTGCAATCATCGTTGTCATGGTCGTATTCGTACTGATCCTCAACGGTGCTGAGAGAAGAATTCCTGTTCAGTATTCCAGAAAAATGGTCGGCAGAAAACTGATGGGTGGTCAGACTACCAATATCCCGCTGAAAGTTAACACCGCCGGTGTAATCCCGGTTATCTTTGCTTCCTCAATTATGTCCTTCCCGGGCGTAATCGCACAGCTTGCAGGAAAAGCAAATGGAACTGGAATCGGCAGTGAGATCATTCGAGGATTATCATCTAATAACTGGTGTAATCCAAATCAGCTTCAGTATAGCTGGGGACTGCTTTTGTATGTTGTACTTTGCGTATTCTTCGCATACTTCTACACTTCCATCACCTTCAACCCGCTGGAAGTTGCAGACAACATCAAAAAGCAGGGTGGTTTCATTCCTGGTATCCGTCCAGGAAAACCTACGTCAGACTATTTGACTAAAATTTTAAATTATATTATATTTATAGGTGCAGTAGGCCTGATTATCGTTGCGGTAATTCCGTTCTTCTTTAATGGAGTATTCGGAGCAAACGTATCCTTCGGTGGTACTTCCATCATCATTATTGTTGGAGTTATCCTGGAGACTGTGAAACAGATCGAATCACAGATGCTTGTCCGCAATTACAAAGGCTTCCTGAACAACTAAAAGAATAAAGGTTGTGGTGCTTATGCGTCACAGCCTTAATTCGTAGTATGAGAAAATGGAGGGGCTTTTTATGAGAATTATCATGTTAGGTGCACCAGGCGCAGGCAAAGGAACCCAGGCAAAGAAGATCGCTGAGAAATACGGTATTCCGCACATTTCCACAGGTGACATTTTCCGTGCAAACATTAAGAATGGCACAGAGCTTGGAAAGAAAGCAAAAACTTATATGGACCAGGGACTGCTTGTACCGGATGAACTTACCTGCGACCTTGTTGTGGACAGAATCCAGCAGCCGGATGCCAAGAACGGCTATGTACTGGATGGTTTCCCAAGAACAATCCCACAGGCAGAATGCCTTACCGATGCTTTAAGCAAACTGGGAAGCAAGATTGACTATGCGATCGACGTAGATGTTCCGGATGAGAATATCGTGAACCGTATGGGCGGAAGACGTGCATGCGTAAAATGTGGTGCAACTTATCACGTTGTATTTGCAGCTCCGAAGACAGAGGGCGTTTGCGATACATGCGGTGAGGAGCTTGTACTTCGTGACGATGACAAGCCGGAGACTGTACAGAAACGTCTGAACGTATATCATGAGCAGACTCAGCCGCTTATCGACTACTATACCGGTCAGGGTGTACTGAAAACTGTAGATGGCACCAAGAACTTAGAAGAAGTATTTGGTGATATTGTGAAGATCCTTGGCGAATAGAATAGAGGATAAGAAGTAATGTCAGTTTCAATAAAAACAGAACACGAAATTGAACTTATGAGGGAATCCGGACATATTCTGGAAAAGGTCCATGACGGATTGATCCCTTATATCAAACCAGGAATGAGCACAAAGGAGATCGACCGTATCGGTGAGGATATGATCCGTTCCATGGGCTGCATTCCAAACTTTCTAAATTATGGAGGCTTTCCTGGCTCCTTCTGCATCAGCCTGAATGATGAAGTGGTCCACGGAATTCCTTCGGAGGACAAAATTATCCAGGATGGTGATCTGGTAAAGATCGACGCAGGTCTGATCTACAAAGGATATCATTCTGATGCGGCCCGTACTTATGCAGTCGGAGAAGTTTCCAAAGAAGCCAGACAGCTTATGGATGTAACCAGGCAGTGCTTCTTTGAAGGAATAAAATTCGCGAAAGCTGGAAATCATCTCAATGATATTTCCAAGGCAATCGGAGCGTATGCGGCAAAATACCGTTATGGTATTGTACGAGATCTGGTTGGACATGGGATTGGTACCCATCTTCACGAGGATCCGCAGATTCCCAACTTCCCACAGAAACGCAGGGGAGTGAAATTACTTCCAGGCATGACACTTGCCATTGAGCCTATGATCAACATGGGCAGGGCAGATGTATGCTGGCTGGATGACGAATGGACAGTGGTGACCATGGATGGTTCCCTTTCCGCACATTATGAGAACACCATACTGATTACAGATGGCGAACCGGAGATTCTGACACTCACAAAGTTTTAAAAGAAAGTCAGGGAGCGAAGCGCTGCACCTGACATATAATAGGATCATTAAGGCGATACAGGAGGTATAAAATGTCAAAAGTAGATGTACTTGAAGTAGAAGGCACTGTTTTAGAGAAGCTGCCAAACGCAATGTTTAAAGTGGAACTTGAGAACAAACATGTTGTACTTGCCCACATCAGCGGCAAGCTGCGCATGAACTTTATCCGTATTCTCCCAGGAGATAAAGTAACAATGGAGCTTTCCCCATATGACCTTTCCAAGGGAAGAATCATCTGGAGAGATAAATAATCATTATTCGTTAATAAACTGAATTCGAATAAATGAAACAGGACTCCTGCAGCTGGGAATTTGGATTTACCGGGTGCAGGAGTTTTTTCTATTATATGGGTCTATTAAAAAAGATAGGTCCGTTAAAAAAATACAAAAATGTAAAAAAAATTTAAAAAACTGCTTGCATTTTGTAGACCATAATGCTATAATACAATGCGGACGCGCTTGTACGTGTGTATAACTGCGCCCTAAACTGCAGATTTTAATGCTATATTTTACGGAAGGAGGATTTCCAGTGAAAGTAAGATCATCTGTAAAACCGATCTGCGAGAAATGCAAGGTCATTAAGAGAAAAGGTTCTATCAGAATTATCTGTGAGAATCCAAAACACAAACAGCGTCAGGGTTGATTGATCCCGTGTTTGTGAATGCGGCTGCAGGTGAAACACCCGGCTGGGTTGTATCATCTGACATATAATGAACTAAGCATGTATTGCCTAATACCGGAGGCAACGTTGGCCCGTTGGCCGCAAATTTCGGAAAGGCTGCGAATCGCCAAAAGCAGCTGGGTGTTATACCGAGGCACCCCAATTAGGAACTAAGAATTAAGAAAGAATGCGTATGGATGCATCCCATTTCACCTTGTATCTGATACAAGTGATGTACGAAGACGCAGAACTTTCAGTAAAGAAAATGGAGGAAACAGTACATGGCTCGTATAGCTGGTGTAGACTTACCAAGAGAGAAAAGAATCGAAATCGGTCTTACCTATATTTATGGTATCGGAAGACCAAGTGCAGACAAAATCCTTGCTCAGGCAAATGTAAATCCTGACACACGTGTCAGAGACCTGACTGATGATGAAGTTAAGAGACTTAGCGCTGTCATTGATGAGACAATGATGGTAGAAGGTGATCTTCGTAGAGAAATCGCCCTGAACATTAAGAGACTGCAGGAAATCGGATGCTACAGAGGAATCCGTCATCGTAAAGGACTTCCGGTTCGTGGCCAGAAGACCAAGACCAATGCTAGAACACGCAAGGGTCCGAAGAGAACAGTAGCAAATAAGAAGAAATAATTCATTATCCTAACTATAAATTATAATTTGATTAAGGAAAGCGTAGGTTAGTTTTAAAATGGCAAAAACAACTAAAAAAGCGACAACAAAACGTCGTGTCAAGAAAAACGTTGAACACGGACAGGCACATATCCAGTCTTCTTTTAACAACACAATTGTTACTCTGACTGACAACGAAGGAAACGCTCTTTCATGGGCAAGTGCCGGCGGTCTGGGATTTAGAGGTTCAAGGAAATCTACCCCTTATGCAGCACAGATGGCAGCTGAGACTGCAACAAAGGCTGCTTTAATTCATGGATTAAAAACAGTAGACGTTATGGTTAAAGGACCAGGATCAGGTCGTGAGGCTGCTATCCGTGCCCTTCAGGCATGCGGTCTTGAAGTAACAAGTATCCGTGACGTAACTCCGGTTCCGCACAACGGATGCCGTCCACCAAAACGTAGAAGAGTCTAATTGAATTAGGAGGTAAGCCAAGATGGCAGTAGATAGAACACCGGTCCTGAAAAGATGTAGATCCCTGGGAATGGATCCAATTTATTTAGGAATTGACAAAAAATCCACAAGACAGTTAAAACGTGCAAACCGTAAAGTATCTGAGTACGGTCTTCAGTTAAAAGAAAAACAGAAAGCTAAATTTATTTATGGCGTTCTGGAGAAACCTTTCCGTAACTACTACAAGAAAGCAGATAGAATGAAAGGTCAGACAGGTGAGAACCTGATGATCATGCTTGAGACAAGACTTGACAACGTTCTTTTCCGTATGGGATTCGCAAGAACAAGAAAAGAAGCTCGTCAGATCGTTGACCACAAGCACGTTCTTGTAAACGGAAAATGCGTTAACATTCCTTCTTATCTCGTAAAAGCTGGCGACAGCATCGAGATCAAAGAGAAATGCAAAGGTTCTGAGAGATACAAAGGAATCCTGGAAGTAACAGGCGGAAGACTTGTTCCGAACTGGCTTGAGGCTGATCAGGAGAACCTTAAGGGCGTTGTTAAAGAGCTTCCTACAAGAGAAGAGATCGACGTTCCTGTAAATGAGATGCTTATCGTCGAGTTGTACTCCAAATAATGAGCCCTGATAATACCCTCAATTGCATACAACCCAGAAGGAGGGAAATATATAGTGTTTGATTTTAATAAACCAAAAATCGAAATTACCGAGATATCTGAAGATAAGAAATTTGGAAGATTCGTTGTAGAGCCTCTTGAAAGAGGTTACGGTACTACACTTGGCAATTCTCTTAGAAGAATCATGCTGTCCTCCCTGCCGGGAGCTGCAGTAAGCCAGGTTAAGATCGATGGTGTTCTCCATGAATTCAGCTCCATTCCTGGAGTAAAAGAAGACGTGACAGAGATCATCATGAATCTTAAGAGTCTTGCAATCAAGAATAACAGTGCTGACAATGAGCCAAAGACCGCATACATTGAGTGTGAGGGCAAAGGCGTTGTAACAGCTGCTGATATTCAGGCTGACCAGGATATCGAGATTATGAATCCAGATCAGGTAATCGCTACCTTAAACGGTGGTAAGGACTGCAGACTTGCAATGGAACTTACCATTACAAAAGGCCGTGGTTATGTGAGCGCGGATAAGGGCAAATCAGATGACATGCCAATCGGTGTAATTGCAATTGATGCAATCTACAGCCCGGTTGAGAGAGTCAACATGGTTGTGCAGAATACACGTGTAGGTCAGGTGACAGACTTTGATAAGCTGACACTTGATGTATACACAAACGGCACGCTGGATCCTGATGAGGCAGTAAGTCTTGCAGCAAAGGTATTAAGCGAGCATTTAAGTCTTTTCATTGACCTTTCCGAGAATGCAAAGACCGCTGAGGTTATGATCGAGAAAGAAGACAATGAGAAAGAGAAAGTTCTTGAAATGAGCATTGATGAGCTTGAGCTTTCAGTTCGTTCTTACAACTGTCTGAAGAGAGCTGGTATCAATACTGTTGAAGAGCTTTGCAATAAGACTTCTGACGACATGATGAAAGTACGTAACCTTGGACGTAAGTCCTTAGAGGAAGTACTTGCCAAGTTGAAAGAGCTGGGCTTACAGCTTCAGCCAACAGAAGAGTAATATAACCGTAAAGGTACTGAACATACCGAGTAAGATTATTACAGTGGGGATTTGCTAAGCAGCAGTCCAGTAAGACCGAACAAGCGTGGACTGCTGTCCCACAGATGGAGGAAAATTAAATGGCAAAATATAGAAAATTAAGCAGAACAGCTGACCAGAGAAAAGCTCTGTTAAGAAACCAGGTTACAAATCTGTTATACAACGGAAAAATCGTTACAACAGAAGCTAAGGCAAAAGAGATCCGCAAGATCGCTGAAGGCCTTGTAGCTATGGCTGTTCGCGAGAAAGACAACTTCGAGACTGTTACTGTAACAGCTAAAGTTGCTAGAAAAGACGCTGAAGGCAAGAGAGTAAAAGAAGTTGTAGACGGTAAGAAGAAAACTGTTTACGATGAAGTTGAGAAGCAGATCACTAAAGATGCTCCATCCAGACTTCATGCTCGTCGTCAGATGATGAAAGTGTTCTACCCGGTTAAAGAAGTTCCGGCTAAGGGCGCTGGCAAGAAGAAAAACACCAAAGATGTAGATATGGTTAAGAAGATGTTCGAGGAGATCGCACCAAAATACGCTAACCGTAACGGTGGATACACCAGAATCGTTAAGATTGGACAGCGTAAAGGTGATGGCGCTATGGAAGTGCTCATCGAGCTGGTTTAATCCGAAACAGAATTACTGATCATATGAAAAGAGATATTTACGTTTCGTAGATATCTCTTTTTTCTTAATTTACGCGGGCAACGAGCCAAAGTCCGTGCTTGCACGAGACCTTGGCGACTTCCGCGATAATGAGCAAAAACCGCAGAAAGTGTTAGGTCTTGTTATCGCAATTTTTGATAAGGAATACAAATGTGAGAAAGCTATTTTTACTAATGGAAATTTGTTTGTTAGCCTGGCTTTTGACAGGCTCCGCCCGGTATGAGGTGAAAGAAGAAGTTCCAGTGAATACACCGGAATTTAACTGGGAAAATTACAATATCATAACACATGCTCTGGGAGGACTTGACGATCTCACATATTTAAATTCCCGGGAAAGCTTTATCAATCACTACGATAAGGGATGCCGCCTTTTCGAAGTGGATCTGACTCAGACCAGTGACGGTGTATGGGTATGCCGTCATAACTGGAAGGAGTCACTTGGACAGTGGGAAGGAGACCAGCGCAAGGTACTTTCCGCAGAAGAATTTCTGAGCACGCCAATTTATGGAAAATATACTCCCATGACTTTTGAAGACCTGTTAAAGCTTCTGGATGAGTATCCGGATGCGTTTGTACTGATCGATTCCAAGCAATACTCGGTGCGCAATTACCAGAGAACCCTGGAGGATTATGCACAGTACCGGGAAATCGCCATAAATGCAGGGATCGAACACACACTGGGGCAGATCATTCCGGAAATATACAATTCTGCCATGTATCCTGGAACTGCACTTTTATATAAATTTCCTGCATATATCTATTCTTTGTGGCAGGAATATACAATAGAAGAGTTAGAAGACATCGCAGATTTCTGTCAAACCAACAAAATCAAGGCAGTGACCATTTATCGGGACTACTGGTCAGAAGAAGTGCAGAAAATTTTTGACGAACGGGACATTTTGGTATATATTTATACCATAAATGACAAAGAGGAAGCCAGAGGGTATCTGGCGAAAGGAGCAAAGGGTATCTGTACTGATGTGCTGATTTCCGACAGCCTAAACTAAAAGAAGATAATTAGAAGCTACACATCGCTTTGTCTTATTGGATAACATACGAACATAACACTTGAAAAAGGATTAAATACACATGAAAATAAGAACAATGGCTGCTGTTTTTGCAGCAAAATCTGCAGGCTTTATCTGCAGGAAAATGGGCCGCCAGGGAGTGACCTGGGCGGGCAAGATCGCATTGAAGATCAACCCCAATATCCTGGAAGACCTTTCTTCCCAGGTGCGGAAGAAAATATTTGTAACCTGCGGAACCAATGGCAAGACTACCACCAACAACATGCTTTGCGCAGCCCTTGAAAATGAGGGACAGAAAGTAGTCTGCAACCACACCGGTTCCAACATGTTAAACGGCGTTGTAGCAGCCTTTGTACTGGCTGCCAGACCTACTGGCAAGCTGGACGCAGATTATGCCTGCATCGAGGTGGATGAGGCGTCTACCCGTCATGTATTTCCAGGTCTGAAGCCAGATTACATGCTTTTGACCAATCTGTTCCGCGATCAGCTGGACCGTTATGGCGAGATTGATATTACCATGAACATTCTGGAAGAAATGATCCGCACAGTGCCGAAAATGCAGGTAATCGTAAACGCAGACGACGCACTTTCCGCATATCTTGCCATGGACAGCGGCAATCCTTATATCACATACGGAATCAGCAATCCAGTCCAGAAAAGTGCAGCCAATGAAATCCGTGAGGGACGTTTTTGCAAAAAATGCGGAGCCAAACTGGAATACAGCTTCTATCATTACAGCCAGTTAGGAGATTATAAGTGCCCCTCCTGCGGTTTTGCAAGACCGGAGATCAAATACGACGCTCATGATGTAAAAGTTGGCGACCAACTTTCTTTCCAGGTGGAGGATAGGCACCTTACCGCCAATTACAAGGGATTTTACAATGTATACAATATTCTGGCTGCTTATGCAGGGCTTCGCACAGCTGGTTTTTCCGGAGAGCATTTCCAGAACATGCTTCAGAAATTTAATCCGGAGAATGGCCGAATGGAGCAGTTCCGTATTAAGGGTACCGGCGTTATGCTGAACCTGGCCAAGAACCCGGCTGGCTTTAACCAGAATATTTCCGCAGTTATGCAGGACAAAACACAGAAAGACATTATTATCACCATCAACGACAATGCCCAGGACGGAACGGATATTTCCTGGCTCTGGGATGTAGATTTTGATCTTCTAGGAGACGAAAGCATTCATTCCATCACAGTCAGTGGAATCCGCTGCCAGGACATGCGCCTTCGAATGAAATATGTGGATATCCCGGTTATGCTGGAAGAAAATGTGGAAACAGCCATTCGGAAACGGGTGGAGGACGGAGTCGGCAATCTCTATGTACTGGTAAACTACACTGCACTATTTAGCACCCACAATATTCTTAAGAAAATGGAGGGAGAAAAGGAATGAAACTGACAATCGGACATTTATATCCTGATCTCCTGAATTTGTACGGAGACAGAGGAAACATCCAGTGCCTGATGAGACGCTGTCAGTGGCGCGGCATTGAGGCGGAGACCATTGCATTTGAGCTGGGAGATCAGATTGATTTTTCCAGACTGGACATTGTGCTGTTAGGCGGCGGTTCAGACCGTGAGCAGATGCTGGTTTGTGAAAAACTAAAAGAAATCCAGCCGGATTTTAAGAAATACGTAGAAGACGGGGGCGTAGTCATTGCCATCTGCGGCGGCTACCAGCTCCTTGGAAAATATTATAAGACAGACCAGGGAACCATCACGGGGCTTGACCTGGTGGATCTTTGCACGGAACAGGGAGAAGGACGTCTGATCAGCAACATTGTGCTGAAAAGTGACCTTTTTGACATGCCTGTAGTGGGATTTGAAAATCACGGCGGAAGGACCTGTATCAATAATTGCAAGCCTCTTGGAAAAGTGCTCTACGGCTCTGGCAATGACGGCAAAACAGGCTATGAGGGCGTGGTTTACAAGAATGTGATTGGAACCTACCTTCACGGTCCCCTTCTTCCCAAAAATCCGCAGCTGGCAGACTGGCTGATTGCCCATGCTCTTGAGCAGAAATACGGAAAAGAGGTCCAGTTAACACCACTGGATGATACAGAAGAAAAAGCAGCAAATGACTACGTATATCACAGATTTGTGAAAGAAAACTGATAAAGCGATAAGGGGAATAATATGGCAAAAGGAATCAATCAAAAAGGAAAAATCCTTTATCTTGAAAAAATACTGAAGGAATCCAACGAAACACATCCCTGCACCATGCAGGAAATTATCGGCAAGCTTCAGGAATATGGCGTAAGTGCAGAGCGAAAAAGTATTTATGACGATATGGAAGTATTGAGAAATTATGGCATGGATATTCGGTTTAAGAGAGGAAAAGCTACCGGATATTACGTTGCTGGACAGCCCACAGCCGCAGAAGTAAGCACAGAAACTGTGGGAAAGGCAGAAAAAGCTGAGCAGGCAGATGCGGTGGAAAGCAGTAAAAAGGCACTTTCCTGGCTCCTTCCATTTTCAGATTCTGAAGATGACAAACCGGTGAAGCTTCTTTGCAGCGCTAAGAAAAAGAAAGAAATCCAGGAAGCTCTTGGAAATTATGCGCAGTATAAAGAAAAAGAGGATGACTCTTTTGTTGCAGCCGTACAGGTAGACGAAAATCCGGAATTTTATGGATGGCTTGTCTCCATGGGCCGCGATGTTGTAATCATGAAACCGAAGAAAGCAGTCCAGGCTTATCGGGATTATCTGAAGGGAATTTTAAAAGAATACAAATAATTCTTTTTTGAAACAATTTGAAATCTACAGCTACATAGAAAGGACTTTTTATGAAAAAGCAAATCGCAGGAATTATTACAGGACTTCTAGTGTGCGGTGTTTTTCTTGGCGGCTGCGGCAAAAATGAAGCTACCCAAGCAGTCAAAGAAAGCGTGGAAACCGAAAAAGAAGGCACTGGAGACACTGAGACAGCAGAAGATAAGAAGGAAGAAAAAACGGACAGCCAGGATGCTGGAACAGAGGGAGATTCCCAGGAAAATGCCGAAGAGACACAGATATCCCGTGAGGATCTGGATAAAGTAGGAGTTCTTCTTCCAGAAGAGGGAGAGGATATTAACAGCAGTCTGGAGCGTACAGAACTGAAATCCCGCCTGGAAGAAGCCGGATATAATGCAGCACTGTATTTTGCAGATGAGGATGCAGATACCCAGATTTCCCAGATCCAGGAGCTTCTTCAGGATGAAAAGCTGAAGGCGCTGGTGATCTCACCAGTAGATCCTTATTCGCTTTCAGATGTGCTGGAGCAGGCTTCCGAGCAGTCCATTCCTGTAATTGATTATGACGATCTGATCATGGACAGCGCCAATGTGAAATATTTTATTACCTTTAACACCAGGGCAATTGGAAAAGAAATTGCCAAGAATATTATCAAGAATGCAGAGCTTGACAAAGTCCGGGAGGACAGAGGGGCCAGAACCATAGAATTTCTTATGGGATCTCCGGATGATGACGCTTCCCTGTTTCTTTTCAATGGAATCATGGAGGAACTGCAGGGGTATATAGAGGACGGCACTCTGATCTGTCGTTCTGGCCGTCAGACCTTTGACGAAAACAGCATTATGGATGAGAATACGGACGCTGCTATAAAACAGCTGGAGTCTGTGACCGGGGAATTTTATTCTCTGGAGAAAACGCCGGATATTATTTGTACTGCTTCAGATGATTTTGCGCTGGCAGCCATGGATTTTCTGGAAAAAGAAGGGATTCAGCCAGGCGATGAAAACTGGCCGCTTATCACCGGTGTAAATGCAGATGCAGAGGCTGTGAAAAGTGTTGCGGAGGGCAAACTTGGCTTTACGGTTATGATGGACCGTAGAGATCTGGCAGAAGCCTGTGTGACTCTTGTGGATACCTACCTGAAAGGGGAAGATGTAGAGATTAGCAATTATTCCCAGTACGACAATGGAGTGAAGATCATTGGAACCGTTACCTGTGACGGCAAGCTGATCGATAAAGATAATTATCAGATCCTGGTGGATAATGGGTTCTATCTGGCAGAGATGATCGCACCGGAGGCTTCCCCCACACCCACGCCAGAGGAACTCAGCCCTACCCCGGAAGCAACGGTAACACCGGAGGCAAGTCTTACACCGGGAGCTGATGAGTCGGAGAAAAATGGTGAGAATCCTGAAATTAATACGGAAGAAGTTCCTGCAGTGAAGGATGGAGATACTACGAAGATTCAAAGTAGTGGGAAAGCATAAAAATAGGAAAGATTAAAACAGCTGTAAAAATTACAGATATCCTTGTGTATAGATATTTGTAATATTACAGCTGTTTTGTATTGAGCAAAAATTTTTTATTGTTTTATTCGCGGAAAGTCAGGGAATCATCGGTCATGGAATCAATGATAGCCAGAGACTCCAGACGAACACCCATATCACGGATCTGCTGTCCGCCCTGCTGGAAGCCCTTCTCGATTACGATTCCGGCACCCTCAAGAGTCGCTCCGGACTTCTTCACAATGTCGATCAGGCCAAGAAGTGCACATCCGTTTGCAAGGAAATCGTCGATGAGAAGTACGTGATCCTCTGGTCCAAGGAACTTCTTGGAAAGAATAACGTCGTATACCTTCTTATGGGTAAAGGATTCAATCTTGGTGCAGTACATTTCGCCGTCCAGGTTTACGCTCTGGGATTTCTTGGCAAATACTACTGGAACATGGAAATACTGTGCTGCAATACAGGCAATACCAATACCGGAAGCCTCGATGGTGAGGATCTTGGTGATGGGACAGTCTGAGAAACGGGCTTTAAATTCCTTTCCAATCTCATTGATCAGGTCAATGTCCATCTGATGGTTCAGGAAACTGTCTACCTTCAATATATTGCCTGGCTTAACAATGCCATCTTTGAGAATACGTTCTTTTAAAAGCTGCATGGCTATATCTCCTTTTTCGGCTCATGGTCGTTTTCGTTTTTAATATTTCTATGATACGACATTCTTGGAAGAAGTTCAATTATTTTTGACAAAAAAGTATAAAATCTCTATAATGAAATTAATTTCTAAAAACACAGTGCAGTCATTGTGAAAACTGCCATAATAACTCTGGAATTTGGGAAATTTTGAAAAAAGAAAAGTCAGGTGAGCGCATGAAAGAATATGAAGTAATCTGGGAAATTTTTAACAAGTGTCCAAGAAATCAGATGCGGGATGTATTTGTGGACGAGGTGGAAATTGAAGACCCGGAGGAATATGTGAAGAATAAATTTAAGGGCAAAGAAGTATCCTATGAGAAGACGGTTCTGGAGGACGGCACCATCATATTTGACATCCAGACGTCTCAGATTAAGCAGAGGTGTTCGTTTACGGAGATATAATTCAAAGTTACTGTTCATTCCGTGACCGGCAACACGCTTCGCGATGCACAGAAATCATGCATTTGCATGATTTTGCACCGCAATTCTCAGGTTTTCTGTGAACTTTGTTCACAAAAAACACCTCGCGGAATGTTACCAGTGAACAGTAACAATTCAAAGGCATATTTTTTAGTACAATCCCCAGAAATAGTGCATATTTTGGGAAACTATGTTATAATAAACGGACATGCTTCAAAAGAATTTCACCAGTCAGGAACCATCCGCGGTAGCGTTATGGAACAGGCGAAATGACTGAAAAAACAGGAGGAAGACATGATAGAGGAACATTTAGAAAACCACCTGCAGGAAGGCGAGGAAGAGCATATGCACACCCATGTTCTGGAAGATGGCACCACAGTCATGCATTCCCATGGAGAACATGGACATCACCATAGTCACGCACAGACCAAGGCGGTGCTGAACCGACTTTCCCGTGCCATCGGACATCTGGAATCCATCAAGCGCATGGTAGAAGACGGCAGGGACTGCAGTGAAGTGCTGATCCAGCTTTCCGCAGTGAAATCTGCCATTAACAATACAGGTAAGATCATTTTGCAGGATCATATTGAGCACTGTATTGTGGACGCAGTAGAGCATGGCGATAAGGATGCCATCAAGGAACTGGAACGTGCGATTGACAGGTTTATGAAGTGATTGAAGTTAACGGGCGGCTCCATCAGACTGTAGGCAGTGGAGAAGCTGCTTCAGTACAGGGAAGAGCCAGTGTTAGCTGCAATTGATTTACGAATATGAAAAAAAGGAGATAGATAAAAATGACAAAAGAATGTGACAGCAAGACTTGCGACAAATCAAGCTGTGAAGGCTGTGCCAGCAAGAAAAATCCGCAGAGCATGCAGGCGGCTATGAACCCAATGTCTGATGTAAAGCATGTGATCGGCATTGTAAGTGGTAAAGGCGGCGTTGGAAAATCCTTCGTGACAGCATCTCTTGCAAACAGAATGGCAAAGAAGGGCTATAAAGTAGGAATCCTTGACGCAGACATCACCGGCCCGTCCATCCCGAAAATGTACGGCCTGAATGGTGCTGCCCAGGCAAATGACAGCGGCATTTTCCCAATGGAGACCAAGAACGGAATCAAGGTAATGTCCATCAACCTGCTTCTTCCAACTGAGGACACCCCTGTAATCTGGCGTGGCCCGATCCTTGGAAACATGGTAAAACAGTTCTGGACAGATGTTATCTGGGGCGATGTAGACTACCTCTTCGTAGATATGCCCCCAGGAACAGGCGACGTTCCGCTGACCGTATTCCAGTCCCTTCCAATCCAGGGAATCGTGATCGTAACATCTCCACAGGATCTTGTAAGCATGATCGTGAAGAAAGCATACAATATGGCTGGAATGATGAAAGTGCCGGTTCTTGGCCTTGTAGAGAACTACAGCTATGTGAAATGTCCAGATTGCGGTAAAGAACTGAAAGTATTCGGCGAAAGCCACATCGATGAGATTGCTGCATCCCTGAACGTTCCAGTCCTCGGTAAAATGCCAATCGACCCGGCCTATGCAGCCAAGGTTGACGACGGCGCATTTGATGAGATTGATAATCCGTATATTGAGGCAGCAGACGCTGTAATGCCACAATAATAGTACCAAAATAATAGCAACAAAATAGAAAGACGAAGTGAGTTGGATATACTAGGTCACTTCGTCTTTTTCATGAACAAAGAATGTTTGTGGTGTTAGAAATACCCCATAAATTTTTCAGCCGCCTGCGGCAGCGGCAATGTATCGTTCTGCGCCAGCACGATCTGTCTTGCAGGAAGTGACTGCTTCAGGGCAACTTTGACCAGAGAACTTTCCTGCCCATGCAGCGCAGACAGCATATAATCCGGCACACAGGCAATCCCAAGCCCGATGCGTGCCAGATCCATGAGCAGATCATTGCTGTTCAGTTCCACTTCAGGAATAAGATTCTGCCTGTGGGCGGCGAAAAACTGATGAAGATATTCACTTGTTGTGCTCTTGGAAGAGAGCATGAGAAGAGGATACTCCATCAGTTTTTTTATTTCCAGCACCTTTCCATCAATTGGGAAAAAGTCTGGATTGGCGACGAAGATATCCTGGAATTCTTTTACTACCTGGGATTTCATATGGTTGGAAAGCCGGGAATTGGGAAAGTTGCACACGATCAGATCCACCTGTCGGTTTTCCAGAAGCTCCACGCAGCCGATGGAAGTGCTGTTTGTGACTTTGATCCGCACGCCGGGGTAATCCTGGTGGAAGCGTTTCAGATAGTCAATAAGAAAATAACGGCAGATGGTATCGCTGGCGCCAATGCGCAGCTGCCCCTGCAATCCGTCTTCCCCGAGAAGCTGCGCTTCCCCCTGGGAGAGCATTTCCAGGGCTGGTTTTACATGCTGCAGAAGCACTTCGCCTTCGGGAGTAAGAGATACCTTTTTCGTGCTGCGGAAAAATAGTTCATGCCCCAGCTTTTTTTCCAGGGATTTGATCCCCTGGCTTACTGCTGACTGGGAAATAAAAAGCTGGCGGGAAGCCTCGGAAAAACTTAGGGTGGTGGCAACGTAGTAGAAGCATTTGTATAGTTCAAGGTTGATATCCATGGAAGTGCCTCCGTTTCTGGAAATTATTCTAATGTCTATTATTGAAATTTTATTTGATCCGTTTTTTTGTTTATTGCGATTTTCTAAACTTATAACTTATATATATAAATAATATAAGATATATTAATTTTACTTATGATAAAACCTATGATACTATAATAAGCGAAAATGTACAAGTCTGGCTGCAGTTTCGCGCAGTCATTCATATTTTTCAAAATGAAAAAGCACACCACACTACGATTTCACATTCACGAAAGGAGTTTTCCCATGAGTAACGTAAGACGAGTATACGTAGAAAAGAAACCATCCTTTGCCGTAAAAGCCAAAGAACTGAAACACGAGATCAGTTCCTATCTGGGCATTAAGACTGTAACAAACGTGCGGGAACTGATCCGCTATGACGTAGAGAATATTTCCGATGATGTATTTGAAAAAGCATGCCACACCGTATTTGCAGAGCCTCCGGTAGACGACCTTTACCTGGAGAAATTTGAGGCAGCAGACGGTGCCCGCATTTTTTCCGTAGAATTCCTTCCTGGCCAGTTCGACCAGAGAGCTGATTCCGCTGTACAGTGCGTACAGTTCCTGGATGAGAATGCGCAGCCGATCATCCGCTCCGCAACCACCTATGTGATCGAAGGTGACATCACAGAGGAAGAATTTGAGGCAATCAAGAACCACTGCATTAACCCTGTAGATTCCCGCGAGACAGGTCTTCAGAAGCCTGAGACACTGGTTGCAGACTTCAAGGATCCGGAAGATGTAAAGATCTTCGACGGCTTCCGTGACATGGAAGAAGCTCCATTAAAAGAGCTCTACAGCTCCCTGAACCTTGCCATGACCTTCAAGGATTTCCTTCATATCCAGAACTATTTCAAGAACGAAGAGAAACGTGATCCATCCATGACCGAGATCCGTGTGCTGGATACCTACTGGTCTGACCACTGCCGTCACACCACATTCTCCACAGAGCTTACAGATGTAAAATTTGATGAGGGTGATTACAAAGCTCCTATCGTTGATACTTACAATAAATATCTTGCTGACAGAGAAGTCCTTTATAAAGGACGGGACGACAAATTTGTCTGCCTGATGGATCTTGCTCTTATGGCTATGAAGAAGCTGAAATCCGAAGGCAAGCTTCAGGATCAGGAAGAGTCCGACGAGATCAACGCCTGCAGTATTGTAGTGCCGGTTGATGTAAATGGAAAAGAAGAGGAATGGCTGATCAACTTTAAGAATGAGACACACAACCATCCGACTGAAATCGAGCCATTCGGTGGAGCTGCCACCTGTCTTGGCGGTGCTATCCGTGACCCGCTTTCCGGCCGTACTTATGTATACCAGGCAATGCGTGTAACTGGAGCCGCTGATCCAACCGTTTCTGTAAAAGAAACTCTGAAAGGCAAGCTTCCTCAGAAAAAACTGGTCCGCGGCGCAGCTCATGGCTACAGCTCCTACGGCAACCAGATCGGTCTTGCTACCGGCTATGTAAAAGAAATCTATCATCCGAATTACGTTGCAAAACGTATGGAGATCGGTGCAGTTATGGGTGCTGCTCCAAGACGTGCAGTTATCCGTGAGAACTCTGATCCGGGAGATATCATCATCCTTCTTGGCGGACGTACCGGACGTGACGGTATCGGTGGTGCTACCGGTTCCTCCAAGGTACATACAGAGGCTTCTATCGAGGTCTGCGGTGCTGAGGTACAGAAAGGAAATGCACCTACAGAGCGTAAGATCCAGCGTATGTTCCGTCGTGAGGAAGTCAGCTATATCATTAAGAAATGTAACGACTTCGGTGCAGGCGGTGTATCCGTAGCAATCGGAGAGCTGGCACCTGGTCTTCAGATCGACCTTGACAAAGTTCCGAAGAAATATGCAGGTCTTGACGGTACTGAGATCGCAATTTCCGAGTCCCAGGAGCGTATGGCAGTTGTTGTTGCTCCGGAAGACGTAGAGAAATTCCTTGGCTTTGCTAACGAAGAGAACCTGGAGGCAGTTCCGGTTGCAGTTGTAACAAAAGAGCCAAGACTGGTGCTTTCCTGGAGAGGAAAAGAGGTTGTAAATATTTCCCGCGCATTCCTTGATACCAACGGTGCACATCAGGAGACAACTGTAGAAGTTGAAATTCCGAATAAAGAGGGCAACCTTTTTGAAGAGCGTCCGGACGTAGCGGATGTGAGAGAAAAATGGCTTTCCACACTGGCAGACTTAAATGTATGCTCCCAGAAGGGGCTTGTAGAGATGTTTGACAGCTCCATTGGTGCAGGAAGCGTTCTTATGCCTTATGGTGGTAAAAATCAGCTGACAGAGACTCAGGCAATGGTTGCCAAGGTACCGGTACAGAATGGAACAACTAATACTGTAACTATGATGAGCTATGGCTTTGATCCATATTTATCTTCCTGGAGCCCATATCACGGAGCTGCTTATGCAGTGACAGAATCTGTTGCAAGAATCGTGGCAGCAGGTGGTGATTATAAGAAGATCCGTTTTACCTTCCAGGAATACTTCCGTCGTATGACAGAGGATCCAAAGAGATGGAGCCAGCCATTTGCAGCACTTCTTGGTGCTTATGCAGCACAGATGGGCTTCGGTCTTCCGTCTATCGGTGGTAAGGACAGTATGTCCGGAACCTTCAATGACATTGATGTTCCGCCAACACTGGTATCCTTCGCTGTGGATGTTGCCAAGCTTCAGGATGTGATCACACCAGAGCTGAAAAAGGCTGAAAACAAGCTGGTATGGCTTCGCGCTCCGAAAGATCAGTACGATTTACCGGACTATGCGGCAATTATGGATCAGTACGAGAAATTACACAATGATATGCAGGCAGGCAAAGTGGTTTCTGCATATGCACTTGACCGTCATGGTATTGCTGCAGCTGTCAGCAAGATGGCATTTGGAAATGCAATGGGCGTGAAGATTGAGCATAACCTGGATCCAAGAGACTTCTTTGCACCAGGCTTCGGCGATCTGGTTCTGGAAGTTCCGGCTGAAATGGTTGGTCAGCTTTCCATTACTTACACAGTAATCGGTGAAGTAACAGCTGATGGTAAATTCTCCTACGGAAACGCTGAGATCACTCTGGATGAGGCTTACAAGGCATGGACAGGCACTTTGGAGAAGGTATTTAAGACTGTTTCCGGAGAGACAAACGATGGCCCGAAAGCAATTTTGGTAAAACCGGAAGATCCACAGGCAACCTATGAGAACGGTGTTTATAATACAAAGGACATTTACGTTTGTAAGCATAAAGTAGCAAAACCGCGCGTATTCATTCCTGTATTCCCGGGAACAAACTGTGAGTACGACAGCACCCGTGCTTTTGAGAGAGCAGGAGCTGAGGTAGACGTTAAAGTATTTAAGAACTTAAGTGCAGAGGATATCCGTGATTCTGTGGAAATTTTTGAGAAATCCATTGATCAGGCACAGATGATCATGTTCCCAGGCGGCTTCTCCGCTGGTGATGAGCCAGACGGTTCTGCGAAATTCTTTGCAACTGCCTTCCAGAATGCAAAGATCAAAGAAGCTGTTATGAAGCTGTTAAATGAGAGAGATGGTCTTGCACTTGGTATCTGTAACGGATTCCAGGCGCTGATCAAGCTGGGACTTGTTCCATACGGTGAGATCTGCGGACAGAAAGAGGATTCTCCTACACTGACCTATAACACCATCGGACGTCATATTTCCAAGATGGTTTACACAAAGGTTGTAAGCAACAAGTCTCCATGGCTGCAGAAAGCCACACTTGGCGGTGTATACTGCAACCCGGCTTCCCACGGTGAGGGACGCTTCGTAGCAAACGATGAATGGCTTGCTAAGCTCCTTGCAAACGGTCAGGTAGCTACCCAGTATGTAAATCCAAACGGAGAGCTGGATCAGTCCGAAGAATCCAATATCAACGGATCTACCTATAACATTGAGGGTATCACAAGCCCAGATGGACGTGTTCTCGGTAAGATGGCACATAGCGAGCGCCACGACAATGGCGTTGCAATCAACATCTATGGACAGCAGGATATTCAGATCTTTGAGTCCGGTGTTGAGTACTTCAAATAAAACGTTGCAAATAAAACGTTAAAAAAGAAATATCCTGGTAAGTACAAAGCTTTTTCCACATTGTAACTTATCCAGGATATTTTTTGTATCTTCATTACTTTGATTTTCGTCACCGCAGATGCATTGCCATCAATATAGTTCTTGCGCTATATTTAATAATTTTAATGAAATATTTTCCCGGCTATTTCCATCTAATGTATGTAAAAGGAAATACAGCAATTAATTTCGTGTACTGCAGAACACAAAAAGGAGCGAAAAACCTTATGGAAAATTTGGTGAAAAAGGCAAAATCCGGAGATTCCGGTGCATTTGCACAGCTCATCCGGATGAATACCCAGAGCATGTATAAAGTAGCCTGGGTCTATCTGAAGAATGACGAAGATGTGGCAGATGCCATACAGGAAACGATTTTAAAGTGTTATGAGAAGCTTTCCACTTTAAAAAAGGATTCTTACTTCAAAACCTGGATGATTCGGATCCTGATCAATAACTGCAACGAAATGCTTCGGCACAAAGGCCGCGTTTTCCCTACGATGGAAATGGAAGAGGAAATTTTCGAGGAACCTGGCTATGTAGATTGCGAGTGGAAGGAAATCCTGGCATCCCTGGATGAGAAGTACCAGGTGGTGATGCTTTTGTATTACAGCAAATCCTTTAGTGTAAAGGAAATTGCCGCTCTTCTGGAAATCAGCCAGAATACAGTGCTTACAAGGCTCTCCAGAGCCAGAAAACAGCTTCGTGCAGAGTATGAAGGAGGATATATTCATGGATGATAAATTGTTTGATATTTTTTCAGAAGAAACAGAAGTGCCAGAATGTGTGCTCAGGCGTGTAGATGAGACATTGGAAACGATAGAGAATTCGGCAGAGTCTGATAGAGGGTATCAGAGGAAAAACTGGAAGCGCAGTTTGATCTTGACATTTGCGGCAGTGATGGCATTTGGTGCCACTGTTTTTGCAGCAGAGAAGTATATAGGCATTTCCGGATTTTTCCAGGAAGCTGGAAATAAGATGTCGGAAGAAGCCAAGGGGCTGATTGAAAAAGATCCGGTGCAGCAGGAAGATGGTGATTCCATTCTCACTTATACCGTGAAAGAAGCCCTTTGTGATAAGAACAGTGTCCAGGTGGTGGTGGAAGTCACAGCGAAAGAAAGAGGAAAGTATCTTCTGGCAGGACAAGATGCCTTGAATGAGGATCCTGTAAGAAATCTTGGAATTGAAAGTGATAAGACAATAGAAGAATATGCCGCAGAAAAAGGACTGACCATCGTAAAGGTCGGAGCCAGCTTTGATTTTGATTCAGATCTGGGCATTGAAACAGCAGTGGGAAATTATCGAAATCTGGAAGATGATGTAGTAGATTTCTATTCTTCCGCGGCAAAGACAAATGAGAGTAAGAATCTTACCGTTTCCTGCATCGGAACTGCCACGCTTCCTGATGCTAAGTGCGTTGATGATGTGATGCGTACAAACATTACTTTTCAGCTGGAAGATAAGAGCCAGGGGAAAAACATGACCTATGTGCCTGTGGATGGTGAAGGGATAACCGCCGATGGAAAAGTAAAGATCCTGTCCGCATATATAGAAAAAACAGAAGTGAGCAATTACGTTACAATTCATTACATCTTATTAGAAGGATCCGATAGTATTTCCCTGGATGTAACGGATGTAGATGGAAATGTATGGAAAAGTTCAAACCTTGGTGGTTACGCAGAGGTTGCAGAGGTTGGAAAAGAAGCCACCTTCCAGATAAGCTATCAGAAAACGGACCTTCCCAATGAAATCGGAATACGGGGATATGACTATGAAACGGATACCGCGTATGAGATTGTAAAAATGAAGCTTAAGAAATAAAAGAATCGAATAAAAGTCCCCATTCACTGTTTTTGCAATTGGAACAGCGAGATGGGGACTTTTATTCGATTTCTTAAATTAAGATTATCCGAACTTTCGCATATTGCTCAGATCGGAAAAATCAATCATTTTGATTTCTTCAATGTTGCCGGTTGAGCCCATTGGGCAAACGGCGTAATAAGTTACTCTTATTTTGGGACGCTGTACCTTTTTATTATAGGTAAGCTTTGTGGATGATAATTTAATCTTGGTATTTTTTAGCTTTACCTTTGGTGCGGCAAATACCTGGCTTGAACTGCAAATAAGAAGCAGTAAAATAATGAGGCAGAGGTGGATTTGCCGGTGTAGATGATTTTTTTCATGGCTTTTTACTCCTTTTATGATAAGTTTATTGGGTTTTGTAAAAATATAACTATTTATGACCAGACCGCAGCAGCCATTTCTGGTCAATCTTTTTCACCTCATCATCTGCAAACCGGATATGCAGTCTGACGGAATTGGACAGCTGTACGATTTCCTCTACAGTACCTTCCCCAAATTTGGGATGAGTTACCACATCGTTTACCTGGAATTTTATTTCGCTATGTTTGGCGCTTTTGTAGGCCTGTTCACGGCGATAGGTGTCCCGGATGGGAACTGTCTTGTCGTGAATAGGGTTTTTCAGAGCTTTGTCATAATCGTGCTTCAGAAGGCTTTCTCCGATTCTGTAATAAGGAGTAGGCGCGGCGCCCACAAGAGAACAGCAGTATTTCCAGGCGCTCCCGTGCTTCCCGGCCTGCCAGTTGTACTGCGCCGGTATTTTCATATTGTATTGCATATAATGGGCGTATTCGTGCTTATAAAGATCCAGGCGATCCTCTTTGGAAAGAGGCTTCTTTACGGCATAACCAATAAACAGAAGGGAAAAATAGAAGCCTTCCTTTTCATGAGAAGAAGCAGGTGTATAAGAGCCAAGTACAGCCTCATCGTAACCAAAGCGGATAGGCACAGAAGCTCCACGAAGCCCAAACCTGCGGTCAAGAGTCTGGAACAAAGCGCGGATCTGAGCTTCGTGGATTGTAGTTTCATTATCAAGAAGTTTACGGATGGATGGGTCAATGTTCATGCAGTTACTCCTTTAAAAATTATTAACTGGAAAAATTACGTGCCAAGTTTTATGGCGGTCATGAGCAAGTAGTGAAGCAGACCTGGAATGTCCGCTTTACTGATGAACAAAAAAAGATGCTGCAATCTGCAACATCTATAATAGCGAGAGGGGGATTCGAACCCTCGACACCGCGGGTATGAACCGCGTGCTCTAGCCAACTGAGCTATCTCGCCATATTCATTTAAAAAGTTTTGCTGAAAAGTCTGTGCGTATAAAAGACTATCAGCAAAGTAGCGAGAGGGGGATTCGAACCCTCGACACCGCGGGTATGAACCGCGTGCTCTAGCCAACTGAGCTATCTCGCCATATTTATTTCATAAGTATGGGGCCTATAGGGCTCGAACCTATGACCCTCTGCTTGTAAGGCAGATGCTCTCCCAGCTGAGCTAAGACCCCATATACAAACTGTGAAGATTTATTTCTCTTCCGCAGCTCGCTTTGCTATTATACTATCAACTGTCGCAAATTGTCAACAACTTTTTTTACTTTTTTTCAAAAAAATTTAGAAACATATTTTTTCACTATTTTACAGGAAAAAGAGGAAACTTTTACAGGCAAGGACATTGCCGTAAAAACAGGAATTTTCATTTTAGGTCCTTATTTGCAAAAAGAGGAAAACAACTTGGCAAGCCAGGTTCTTTCCAAAAGAAAAATTCGTGTTATACTGAGCATGTAAACAAGAAGAGCAAACAAAACATACCGGATACCTGCCAGGAGAAAAAAGAGGATGCGTTCAGCAGCCGGGAAGAGCAGCGTATTCGTATGGCCTCTGCAAAGGAACGCGGCACAAAGAAAATATGACTCCGCATATGAAAATCCTTGAAGAAGGGCTCACAAAAAGCCCAGAGACCATAATTGCGACCAGTCAATAAGAACTTTTTCATAAGACATCTTATAGTTGGATGGAGAAAATAGGGAAAAGAAAAAGACTGGCGATACGAAGAAAAGAAAAGGAGAAGATGGTATGAAGATTTTAGATTCCAAATTTATGAAGGGCTTTATTAAAATGGCAGACGATGGTTTCCAGCAGGGCTGGCATGAGAGAAACGGTGGAAACTTAAGCTATCGTCTGAAAGCAGAAGAAGTAGAAATGATCCGTCCGCGTCTGAATGCACCAGGCGAGTGGCAGCCGATCGGTACAGAGGTACCAGGACTGGCAGGTGAGTTTTTCCTGGTAACTGGAAGCGGCAAATATTTCCGAAACATTGCAGTTGACCCGGAAGCCTGCCTGGCCATTATCGAGCTGGACGACAAGGGCGTTAATTACAGAATCCGTTGGGGACTGGTAGAAGGCGGCCGCCCAACCAGCGAGCTTCCCACCCACCTTATGAACCACGAGGTAAAAAAGAAACTTACAAATGGCAGACACCGTGTCATCTACCATGCACACACAACCAACACCATCGCACTTACCTTCGTGCTTCCGCTGGATGACAAGGTATTTACAAGAGAGCTTTGGGAATCTGCCACAGAGTGTCCCGTTGTTTTCCCAGACGGCGTAGGCGTTGTAGGATGGATGGTACCAGGCGGAAGAGAAATCGCAGTAAAAACCGCGGAGCTCATGAAGAAATACGATGTTGTCATCTGGGCACACCACGGAATGTTCTGCTCCGGTGAGGACTTTGACCTGACCTTCGGTCTTCTCCACACAGTAGAAAAATCCGCAGAGATTCTGGTAAAAGTAATGTCCATGGCACCACGCAAGCTCCAGACCATCACTCCAGACGATTTCCGCGCTGTAGCCAAGGATTTCCATGTAACTCTTCCAGAAGAGTTTCTTTACGAAAAAGAACAGTAAATTATAATAAAACTATAAGACCTGTCCATATAAGGTTTTGAATGCATTCTTTTTCATGTGAAGAATACATATCAAAAATGTCTGGACAGGTCTTATTGTTTATATTTGGAAAAATTATCTAAAAAATAGTCGCCTGTCCTCACTTGACAAAGTAGTCCCATTCAACGATAATTAGAACAGACTAATTAGAAAAGGGCAGGTGACGAAATGATCGATAAGGAACTAATGAAGCTCCTTGGCAATGGGAAAAAGTACATTGTATATGCGGTGATTTCCATGGTAATTGGCCTGTTTGCCAATCTGGGGATCACCTTTTCTATATGCAGGGCTATTTCCCTTACCATGGAGAAAGCACTGCCGCAGGCCTACGCGCCGGTGGCAATTTTTGCGTTTGCAGCCATTTTGGTGCGCTACGTCTGCACCAGGTGTACAGGCTCACTGAAAGACCAGATCGGCAGGGAAGTGAAAAAGGATCTGCGTGAGAAAACCTACGACAAGATTGTCCGTCTGGGAGGAAAAAGCACAGCGGATATGAGCATGGCAGGTCTGACCCAGGTGAGCATGGAAGGCATTGAGCAGCTGGACCTGTATTTTTCCAGCTATATACCCCAGTTTTTTTACGCCATGATCGCCCCGGTGATCCTCTTCCTGATTTCCGTAGGCATGGATGCGAAGGTGGCGCTTGTACTGCTTTGCTGCGTCCCATTGATCCCAGTGTCCATTATTGCGGTCTCTAAATGGGCAAAAAAGATCTTTGCAAAGTACTGGGATAAGTACACTTCTATGGGAGACTATTTTCTGGACAGTGTGCAGGGCTTAACAGAATTGAAAATATTCAAAGCAGATGCCAGACAGCATGAAAAAATGAACCAGACAGCCGAAGAATTCCGGCAGATCACTATGAAGGTTCTGACCATGCAGCTGGCCAGCACCACCATCATGGATCTGGTAGCCTACGGCGACGCAGGCCTTGGCATTGCCTTTGTAGTAAAAGACTTGTCAACAGGCAAAATCCCGGTGACAACCGCAATCTTCCTCATGCTGATCGCAGTGGATTTCTTTCTCCCTCTTCGTGCATTTGGAAGCGCCTTTCACATTGCCATGAACGGCGTGAGTGCAGGGAAAAAGATCCTTCATCTTCTGGAAACTCCGGACCCTGTGTGGGGCAGTCGGGAAGCAGAAGGGACAGATCTGACCTTAGAAAATGTTAGCTTTTCCTATGACGGGGAACGGCAGGTCCTGAAAAATATAAACATGACATTTCCAAAAGCAGGTATGAGTGCCATCGTTGGCGAGTCAGGCTGTGGAAAATCCACCATTGTGCGGCTGGCAGACGGAAACAGTGTCCCATTAATGGGATAGATACTTGTGGGCGGAATCCCGCTGAAGGAACTGTCCAGAAGTGATTTTTACAGTCATATTGCAGTGGTCAGCTACAATACCTATATTTTTAACGATACGGTAAGAAACAACTTCCTGCTCGCGGCACCGGAAGTATCTGAAACCCAGATGAAGGAAGCTCTGGAAAAAGTAAATCTCTGGAATTTTATCCAGGAAAACGGTGGGCTGGATAAGGTGATCGCCGAGGATGCAAGCAACATTTCAGGTGGTCAGAAACAGCGTCTGGCATTGGCTGTGAACCTGGTAGCTGACAAGAATATTTATATTTTCGATGAGGCAACCAGCAATATCGACGTGGAAAGCGAAGCCATCATTATGAAAAATATCAAGGCACTTTCCAAGACGAAGAATGTGATCGTCATTTCCCACCGCCTGGAAAATATCGTTCCAGCAGACCAGATTTACTTCCTGGCAGCAGGAGAAGTGAAAGAGCATGGAAATCATACAGAACTGATGGCAGCAGGCCAAGGCTATGCTGAGCTTTATAAACGGCAGAAAGCGCTGGAAGAGGGATACATGGAGGTGATGGCATGAGTGAAGTAAAAAATAAGGCAATGAATGCTGGAACCTACGCAAATAACATAAAAAAAGGCCAGCCCTCTGCAAACCGTGGAAATGGAGTCAGTGGGAAAGAAAAACTTCGCAGAAGCAGCCTGAGTATCATGGGAAGCCTGATCGGTCTTCTTGGAGGTTTTGCAATGGTACTTCTTGGTGCAGTCATCAACGGAAGTATCGGTTATCTCTGCGCCATGGGTGTTACTGTATTTGGTACCCTCGGTGTGGCAAAAGCCCTGGGAGAAAATATAGCACTGTCCTATAACACGGTCATTGCCCTGGCCATCGGCTGTGGAATCCTTCGTGGATTGCTGCGGTACATAGAACAGTACAGCAACCACTACATTACATTTAAACTGCTGGCAATTCTCCGCGACCGCATATTCCGCGTGCTTCGCAAGCTTTGTCCGGCAAAATTAGAGAGCAAGCAAAAAGGCAGCATTATCGCCATGCTGACTTCGGACATTGAAACTCTGGAAGTGTTTTATGCGCATACACTTTCCCCAATCTGTATCGCAACGGTGGTTTCGGTGACAGTATGTATTTTCGTAGGCGTTGCAGTAAGCCCGTGGCTGGCAGCAGCTGCCCTTCTGGGATACCTGGTGATCGGAATTCTGGTTCCAGTGATCTCTTCTGCAGCACTGAAAGAGCCAGGCGTAAATTACCGCCGGGAATTTGCCTCCTTCAACTCCTATTTCCTGGACAGCATCAAGGGCATCCAGGACATCCTGTTCCACAATGCAGGAGAGCAGCGAGAAAAAGAGGTGAATGCACGCTCCGAAAAGCTTCTGAAAGAAACCAGACGAATGAAGAATGCGTCCACGAAAGCAGCAGCAGCCACAGAACTGATGGTTTCCCTATTTATTATTTTTACTTTGGCAGTGGGAATTTTACTGTGTCATAATGGGGACATTACCATCGGAAAAATGGTTCTGGGCGTAGTAACCGTATTTGGAAGCTTCGGCCCTGTAATTGCCATATCTGCTTTGCCAGGAAACCTCACTCAGACTTTTGCAAGCGGTGACCGTGTGCTGAATCTTCTGGAAGAGGCTCCAGTAGTAGAAGAGATCACCAACGGAAAAAATATCTTCTACGAAAATCTGAAAGTAAAAGATCTTTCCTTCTCTTACAACGCCAGCGAACCCGTCTTACGAAATATTTGCATGCAGGCAAAGAAAGGCGAGATCGTAGGAATCGTAGGAGAAAGCGGCTGCGGCAAATCCACCCTCCTGAAACTGCTCCTTCGTTTCTGGAAAAAGGACAGCGGCGAGATAAATTATAACAATATTGACATCGAGCAGATCAATTCTTCCAACCTGCTGGACAACGTCACCATGGTCAGCCAGGTGACATACCTCTTTGATGACACCATAGAAGAGAACCTTCGCATCGCCAAGCCCGACGCCACCCAGTCAGAATTGGAAGAAGCATGCAAGCTTGCCTCCGTCCACGACTTCATAACAACATTACCACAAGGCTACCAGACACGTGTAGGCGCCCTTGGCGACAACCTGTCCGCCGGCGAAAAACAGCGAATCGGCCTTGCACGCGCCTTCCTTTCCGGCAGGGAACTCATCTTACTTGATGAGCCCACAAGCAATGTCGATAGTATTAACGAAGGCATCATCCTCAAAGCCCTTGCCCAGCAGAAGCACAAAAAGAGCATCATCCTGGTCTCCCACCGCGAGTCCACCATGGCCATCGCGGACCGTGTGTATAAAGTAGCGGATGGGGAAATTGTGGAACTGGCTATTTAACGTGCTAAGAAACCATTAACTAAATTTTTTAATCAAACTGCTTGACAATTCATTATCGTTGTGCTATTTTATATAAAAATTCAATTTAACGAACTAAACCGTTGAAGCGGGAATAAAAACATTCGTGCACCCACAGAGAGTCCGGGAGGCTGAGAGCCGGGCGGTAAAGCAGTTTGTTAAATGGGCCGCTGAGGGCGCATTGAAAGGCTGATAGAAGCCAAGTAGCATGCGACGTAAGACATACGTCAGTTGTCAGGAATATGATAGTATTCCGATAAGAGCACGATAATATGATCGTGAATCAAGGTGGCACCGCGGGAGAATATTTGAACCCGTCCTTGACAGAATAGAAAATCTGTCATGGACGGGTTTTTCTGTTAGGCAAAATAAAAATCAGGAGGTGCTCTATGTATCCAACATTTGACAAGATCAGAGAAATGGCAGCAACGGGAGACTACAAAAGAATTCCAATCTGCAAAGAGCTATACGCAGACAGTTACACACCGGTAGAAATGATGCGGATCCTTCAAAAAGCAAGTCATCACTGCTATCTGCTGGAAAGCGCCAGCCAGAACGAGGTGTGGGGAAGATATTCTTTTCTTGGATATGACCCTTCCATGGAAATTACCTGTACAGACGGAACCCTTCGGATACGCAAAACCAGTGAAGAAAAGAACAAACCTGATTTTGCAGAAAAAAACAGCAAGCAAAATGAATGTAAATCAGAGTTAGGAAAAGATACGGCAGGAGAGTTCGAAGAAGTTTCCCAGGTTGCTCACCCAGGCAATGCCATCCGTGAGATTATTAGCCAGTACAAAAGCCCGGTCATGGATGAGATGCCAACCTTCACCGGCGGTCTGGTCGGCTATTTCTCCTACGACTACATCAAATACAGCGAGCCCAAGCTGGAACTAAAAGACGAAGAACAGCAGGACTTCCGTGATCTGGATCTGATGCTGTTCAATGATGTGATCGCATTCGACCATTATTGCCAGAAAGTCCTTCTCATCACCGGTGTGATGACAGCTGACCTGGAAAAGTCCTATAAACGGGCCTGTGAAAAACTGGAAGAAATGACTGCTCTCATCAAAAAAGGTGAGAAAAAGCACTTCCCTCCCATTAAGCTTCAGTCCCCCATCCAGCCCCAGTTCCCAAAAGAAAAATACTGTGAGATGGTGGAAAAAGCCAAACACTATATTCACGAAGGCGATATTTTCCAGGTGGTTTTATCAAACCCAATGAGAGCAAAAGCGGAAGGAAGCTTATTCGACACCTACCGCGTACTGAGGGCAACCAACCCATCCCCATACATGTTTTATTTTTCCAGTGACGACATTGAAATCGCCGGCGCTTCCCCGGAAACACTGGTGAAGCTGGACCATGGAAAGCTGAGCACCTTCCCCTTAGCGGGAACCAGACCTCGCGGAAAAACACCAGAAGAGGATAAAGCACTGGAAGCCGATCTTCTCCAGGACGAAAAAGAACTGGCAGAGCACAACATGCTTGTGGATCTTGGCAGAAACGACATTGGAAAAATCAGTGAGCTTGGTACTGTAAAAGTAGAAAAATATCTGACTGTGGAGCGTTATTCCTGTGTTATGCACCTTGGCTCCACCGTGACAGGAACCATCCAAAAGGGAAAAGATGCCATTGATGCAGTGGATGCCATCCTGCCAGCCGGAACCCTTTCCGGAGCGCCAAAATTCCGTGCCTGCCAGATCATTCAGGAACTGGAACAAAGCAAGCGGGGCATTTACGGCGGTGCCATCGGGTATGTGGATTTCACTGGAAATCTGGATGTGTGCATTGCAATCCGTCTGGTATATAAGAAAAAAGATGAGATCTGTATCCGGTCTGGAGCCGGAATCGTGGCAGACAGCGTGCCGGAAAAAGAGTTTGAAGAATGCCAGAACAAAGCAAGAGCGGTGGTAAGGGCCATCAGCCAGGCAGAGGAGGGATTAGAATGATTTTACTCATTGATAATTACGACAGTTTTTCCTATAACCTGTATCAGCTGATCGGGTCTGTTAATCCGGACATTCAGGTGGTGCGCAATGACGAAATTACTCTGGATGAAATCGAGAAGCTGGAACCAGAGGCAATCGTTCTTTCCCCAGGACCTGGACGGCCGGAGGAGGCAGGAATCTGTATTCCAGTGATCAAAGCGTTTGCAGGAAAAATCCCCATCCTGGGTGTTTGCCTGGGACACCAGAGCATTTGCGAAGCCTTCGGCGGAGTGGTTTCTTATGCGAAGGAGTTAAAGCATGGGAAAAGGGATATGATGATCCAGTGTCACGTCAATATCCTGTTTAATGGACTTCCGGAAAAGTTCCCGGCAGCCAGATACCATTCCCTGGCAGCAATTGAAGAAACACTTCCGGAAGATCTGGTGGTAACAGCCAGGGCAGAGGATGGAGAAATCATGGCAGTGGAACATAAAGAATATCCGGTTTTCGGTGTGCAGTTCCATCCGGAGTCGGTTATGACACCTGATGGGAAAAAGATGATTGAGAATTTCCTGGCTGTGCGGACGCGCTTTGACAAATAGATTTACAACATCAGAGAGGAGCAGAAAAAATGATCAGAGAAAGCATTATCAAATTATCCAAGAAACAGAACTTAACCTATCAGGAAGCAGAAGAGGTAATGGATGAGATTATGAGCGGAAAAGCCACTCCGGTGCAGATGTCCGCTTACCTGACAGCCCTGGCACTGAAAGGAGAGACCATTGACGAGATCACCGCTTCCGCAGCAGGCATGAGAGCACACTGCATTAAGCTGCTCCATGACATGGATGTGCTGGAAATCGTTGGTACCGGCGGAGATGGTTCCAATTCCTTTAACATTTCCACTACCGCTTCCCTGGTGATCGCAGCAGGCGGCGTACCGGTAGCAAAGCATGGAAACAGAGCGGCTTCTTCCAAATCCGGCGCCGCCGATGTGCTGGAAGCTCTTGGCGTTAAAATCACGATCCCGCCAGAAAAAAGCCAGGAACTGCTGAAAAAAATTGGAATCTGTTTCCTGTTTGCACAGAACTATCATATTGCCATGAAGTACGTGGCTCCAATCCGTAAAGAGCTGGGAATCCGCACCGTATTTAACATTCTTGGACCGTTGAGTAATCCGGCTGGAGCCAATATGGAGCTGATGGGCGTTTACGACAAAGCACTTGTGGAGCCACTGGCACAGGTTATGGCAAACCTTGGGGTAACAAGAGGAATGGTAGTTTTCGGACAGGACAGCCTGGATGAAATTTCCATGAGCGCACCAACTTCTGTCTGCGAGATCAAAGATGGTAAATTCACTTCCTATGTACTCACCCCGGAGCAGTTCGGCTATGAGCGCTGCACCAAAGAGGAACTTCAGGGGGGAACTCCACAGGAGAATGCAGAAATCACAAAAGCAATTCTGGAAGGCAAAGAGACAGGTGCGAAACGTCATGCAGTTTGTCTGAATGCTGGTGCCGCACTTTATATTGCAGGCAAAGCAGCTTCCATTGAAGCAGGTGTGAAGATGTCAGAGCAGCTGATCGACAGTGGGGCTGTCCTGAAGAAACTGGAAGAATTTATAGAAAAGAGCAACCAGGAGTAATGAGTAAACACAAATAATAACAAAAATGACAATAATCACATTGCAAAACAAAATAACACCGAAAAGAATAACAATATAACTCATTGGGATAAAGATGACGACAAGAGAGAATGACATCACAGAGAGTTTTTCAGGAGATAGAATGAGTATTTTAAATGAAATTGCAGCGCGCACAAAAAAGCGTATCGCAGAGGAAAAATTCAAAGCCCCATTAAGGGGACTTATCGCCCAGCAGAATTCAGATCCGGCGAAGCACGCCCAGGAAAAAATCTCTTTTCTGGAAGCGTTGAAAAAGCCGGGAATGTCTTATATCTGTGAGGCAAAGAAAGCCTCCCCATCCAAGGGTCTGATCGCACCAGATTTTCCTTATCTGGACATTGCGAAGGAATATGAACAGGCAGGAGCTTCCGCAATTTCCTGTCTCACGGAGCCCTTCTATTTCCAGGGGGCTGACCGGTATTTGCAGGAAATTTCCCAGGCTGTGGAGCTTCCGGTGCTCCGAAAGGATTTTACCGTAGATGAGTACATGATCTACCAGGCAAAAGCATTTGGGGCTTCCGCTGTACTGCTGATCTGTGCTATCCTTGATAACAGCCAGTTAAAAGCCTTTGGGGAACTGGCACAGGATCTGGGACTGGATGCTCTGGTGGAAGCCCATGATGAGTGGGAAGTAGACCGGGCCCTGAATCTGGATGCGAAGATCGTGGGAGTAAACAACCGAAACCTCCATGATTTTACCGTTGACATGGGAAATAGTATCCGGCTTCGAAGCATGGCACCGGCAGATACGGTGTTTGTTTCAGAAAGCGGCATTAAGACAGCGGAGGATATCCGCATATTATATGAAAATAAAGTGGACGCAGTCCTGATCGGGGAAACCCTGATGCGAAGCCCCGACAAGAAGGCTGCGCTGGAAGCACTGAATGCGGGGATTGCCTAACCGTACGCATTTGGCAATGGAAAGAGCATTAGGTGCTGGAAAATAAATTAGTTGGAAAATAACAAGTTAACGAAAAGGAACAGAACAATATGGCAAAGTTAAAAATCTGCGGCCTGACCTGTGAAGAGGACATTGCTGCAGTAAATGAAGTAAAACCGGATTTTGCAGGATTCGTGATCGAAGTTCCGGGGAGAAGACGAAGCCTTACGGCAGAGCAGGTCAAAGTCCTGGTGAAAGGACTGGACAAGGAAATCCTTCCAGTAGGCGTGTTCGTAAATGCCGCCCCTGAACTTCCAATTTCCTTATTAAGAGACGGCACCCTCTGGGCAGCCCAGCTTCACGGAAATGAAGACGAAGACTACATCGAAAAAATCCAGAATATGACCGGAAAGCCCGTGATCAAGGCCTTCTCCATAAAAACCCCAGAAGATGTACAGCGAGCCCTCCATAGCCCCGCCGACTACATCCTCTTAGACCAGGGCACCGGCGGAACCGGAGAACCCTTCGACTGGAGCCTGGTTCCTCCAGTCCGCCGCCCCTTCTTCCTGGCTGGAGGAATTGGCCCCGAAAACCTCCGCACCGCTATCTCCACCCTGCATCCCTGGGCCGTAGACCTGAGCAGCAGCCTGGAAACCGGTGGCAAGAAGGATCCTATGAAAATTAAGCAAATTTCTCGTATGTTAAAACAAATTAATACACTGGAAGCATACCAAAAGGAACGCGAAGCCGAGTTTGAGTAAGAATGTAATAAACTAATCGTTACCAATAACATAAGAAAGGAACACACACCCATGTCAAACGGAAGATTTGGAATCCACGGCGGCCAGTACATCCCCGAAACCCTGATGAACGCGGTGATCGAACTGGAAGAAGCCTATAACCACTACAAAAACGACCCGGAATTCAACCGGGAGCTCACCGAACTTTTAAATGAATACGCAGGCAGACCATCCCGTCTCTACTACGCAGCCCACATGACAGAGGACCTTGGCGGCGCCAAAGTCTACTTAAAAAGAGAAGACCTGAACCACACCGGTGCCCACAAGATCAACAACGTATTAGGCCAGGTACTCCTTGCCAAGAAAATGGGCAAAACCCGTGTCATCGCCGAAACCGGCGCCGGACAGCATGGCGTAGCCACAGCCACAGCCGCAGCCCTTATGGGAATGGAATGCGAAGTCTTCATGGGAAAAGAAGACACTGAACGCCAGGCCTTAAACGTATACAAAATGCGCCTCCTTGGAGCAAAAGTCCATCCTGTAACCTCCGGAACCGCAACCTTAAAAGACGCCGTATCCGAGACCATGCGTGAATGGACCAACCGCATCGCCGACACCCATTACGTATTAGGCTCCGTCATGGGCCCTCATCCATTCCCAACCATCGTCCGCGATTTCCAGGCAGTCATCTCCAAAGAAATCAAAGAGCAGATGCTGGAAAAAGAAGGCAAACTTCCAGATGCAGTCCTTGCATGTGTAGGCGGCGGCTCCAATGCCATTGGAACCTTCTACCACTTTATTGAAGACAAAGAAGTACAGCTGATCGGCTGTGAGGCAGCAGGCCGCGGCGTAAACACTGCAGAGACAGCAGCCACCATTGCTACCGGCAAGCTTGGCATTTTCCACGGAATGAAATCCTACTTCTGCCAGGATGAATACGGTCAGATTGCCCCGGTTTACTCCATCTCCGCAGGTCTGGATTATCCTGGAATCGGTCCGGAACATGCCCACCTTTATGACATCGGCCGCGCCCAGTATGTGCCGGTAACAGACGAAGAAGCAGTGGAAGCCTTTGAATACCTTTCTAAGACAGAAGGAATCATCCCTGCTATTGAAAGCGCTCACGCAGTAGCTTACGCAAGAAAAATCGTACCACAGATGAGAAAAGACCAGAGCGTGGTCATCACCATTTCTGGCCGCGGCGACAAAGACTGTGTGGCAATCGCAAGATACAGAGGGGAGGATATCCATGAGTAACCGAATTTCAGAAGCATTTGCAAAAGGAAAAGCATTTATCCCGTTTATCACCTGCGGAGATCCATCCCTTGAGATCACCGAGCAGCTTGTCTACGCAATGGAGGAAGCAGGCGCAGATCTTATTGAGCTTGGAATCCCATTTTCTGACCCTACAGCAGAGGGCCCGGTGATCCAGGAGGCCAATGTGCGTGCCTTAAGCGGCGGCGTAACCACAGATAAAGTCTTTGATATGGTAGTAAAAATCCGTGAGAAAACCAGTATTCCAATGGTATTTATGACTTACGCGAACGTGGTTTTTTCCTATGGAACAGAGCGCTTTATCAAGAAAGCAGCAGAAGTGGGAATGGACGGTCTGATCCTTCCGGATGTCCCATTTGAGGAAAAAGAAGAGTTTGACGTAGTGTGTAAGCAGTACGGACTGGATCTGATCTCCCTGATCGCGCCGACCTCCCACGAGCGGATCACCCGGATCGCAAAGGAGGCAAACGGCTTTGTATACTGCGTTTCTTCCCTGGGCGTAACCGGAACCAGAACCCAGATCACCACCGATATTGGTGCCATGGTGAAGCTGGTAAAAGCGGCGAAGGACATTCCATGCGCAGTAGGCTTTGGAATCTCCACCCCGGAGCAGGCCAAGAAAATGGCAGCCCAGTCCGACGGCGCTATTGTAGGCTCTGCCATTGTGAAGCTTTGCGCAGCACATGGGGAAAACTGCGTGCCATATGTAAAGGATTACGTAAAGTCTATGAAAGATGCTGTGCGTGAGGCTTAAGCATATTTTTGATAAGCCAGAATATAAAATAATGGAAAAGAAATGGTTAAGTTTTTCCAAAAATAAGCAGAACAGACCAAAAAAATTTAGCCTGTTTTAATTCTAAAAAGACTATAAAAGAGGGCAAAAGCGTTGACATTTTGCCCTCTTTTTTTTATAGTATCATATGTGAATCAATTTTATGTGTAAAATAAAAATGGTAATGAAAAAGAGGAATGAAGTTGGAGAAAAAACTGGTATTTATTTTTAATCCCAAAGCAGGGAAAGGCAAGATCAAAACATCTCTGATGGATATAGTAGATATCTTTAATAAAGGCGGCTATGAAGTGATCATCCGCGCAACTCAGGCCCCGAGAGATGCTTATGAACAGGTAAAATTATATGCAGACAAGGTTGACCTGATCGTCTGCAGCGGCGGTGACGGTACCCTGGACGAGGTGGTTACTGGCATCACAGAAATAGGAAGCAAGGTTCCGGTAGGCTACATACCTGCAGGAAGCACCAATGACTTTGCAAACAGCCTTTTTATGCCAAAGAACATGCTGGATGCTGCTTCCATGATCATGCAGGAGCAGGTGTACCGCTGTGACATTGGCAAGTTTAATCAGCAGACCTTTGCCTATGTAGCTGCATTTGGTCTTTTTACTGACGTGTCCTATGAGACAAGCCAGGATCTGAAGAACATTCTGGGACATCTGGCCTATGTGCTGGAGGGCGCCAAGAGACTTCTGGATATCAAAGCATACCACATGAAAGTGACAACAGAGAGCGGCGTGATCGAGGATAATTTTATTTACGGTATGATCACCAATTCCAGATCTGTAGGCGGATTTAAGAATCTGACTAAGGATGTGGATATGAACGACGGTCTTTTTGAAGTCACTCTGATCGTGCAGCCGAAGAATCCTCTGGAAATGCAGGAGATCGTCCGAAATCTGCTTAATATGGAAGACAATACGGACCTGATCTATTCTTTCAAGGCGCGGAAGCTTTCCTTTGAATCAGAGGAAGAAGTTGCATGGACTCTGGATGGTGAATACGGCGGAAGCCCGAAGACAGTTGAGATTGAGAACCTGCAGCAGGCACTGAATCTTTATCTGAAAAGCACAAAATAAGTGTCCAGAACCTGTAAAATGGTAATATTGTTATGAAAAAATAATATAGAAATAAAACCAGTAATGTGTGTGATGAACGAGAGGAGAGGAAAAATGGGAGATTATGTTAATGTGAAGGAATTATTTGGATGTGATGTGTTCAATGATTCCGTCATGCAGGAACGTCTGCCGAAGAAAGTCTACAAAGAGCTGAAGAAGACCATCGAAGAGGGCAAGGAGCTTTCCATGGAGATTGCGGATGTGGTTGCCCACGAGATGAAGGAATGGGCTATTGAGAAAGGGGCAACCCATTACAGTCACTGGTTTCAGCCGCTTACAGGCGTGACAGCAGAGAAACACGACGCATTTATCACCGCACCTATGGAGAATGGAAAGGTTCTGCAGAGCTTTTCCGGTAAAGAGCTGATCAAAGGAGAGCCGGACGCATCTTCTTTCCCGTCTGGCGGACTTCGTGCCACATTTGAGGCAAGAGGCTATACAACATGGGATTGTACCTCACCAGCATTTGTAAGACATGATGCAGCAGGCGGAACCTTATGTATCCCAACTGCTTTTTGTTCCTACACAGGAGAGGCACTGGATCAGAAAACACCGCTCCTTCGTTCTATGGAAGCCATCAATACACAGGCATTACGACTTCTCAGACTTTTTGGAAATAGTACTTCTAAGCGCGTGACACCGTCTGTCGGTGCTGAGCAGGAGTATTTCCTTGTGGATAAAGAGAAATATATGCAGAGAAAGGATCTGGTTTATACCGGACGTACCCTTTTTGGTGCTATGCCTCCTAAGGGACAGGAGATGGATGACCATTATTTCGGAACCATCCGTCAGAGAGTTTCCGCATATATGAAGGAAGTAAATGAAGAGTGCTGGAAGCTGGGCGTAACGGCCAAGACACAGCACAATGAGGTTGCACCGGCACAGCATGAGCTTGCGCCGATTTATGCACCGGTTAACATTGCAGCTGATCACAACCAGATCATGATGCGTATTCTGAAAAAAGTGGCAAGCCGTCACGGTATGCGCTGCCTGCTTCATGAGAAACCTTTTGCAGGGCTCAATGGTTCTGGTAAGCATAATAACTGGTCCCTGACCACAGATGACGGGATCAATCTTCTGGATCCGGGCAAGACACCACATGAGAACATTCAGTTCCTTCTGGTGCTCACCTGTATTCTGAAAGCCGTTGACAAGCATGCAGACCTTCTTCGTGAGTCCGCAGCAGATGTTGGAAACGACCAGCGTCTTGGCGGCCATGAGGCTCCGCCAGCAGTGATTTCCGTATTCCTGGGAGAGCAGCTGGAGGATGTACTGGAGCAGCTGATCAGCACCGGTACTGCTACGAGAAGCAAGACTGGCGAGAAGCTGGCCACAGGCGTTAAGACACTTCCGGATTTCATGAAGGATGCTACAGACCGTAACCGTACATCACCCTTTGCTTTTACCGGCAATAAGTTCGAGTTCCGTATGGTAGGTTCCAAGGATTCCATTTCCGCATGCAATGTGGTGCTGAATACCATCACGGCAGAGGCTTTTAAAGAGGCCTGCGATGTGCTGGAGAAGGCAGAGGACTTTGATCTTGCCGTACATGACCTGATCAAGAAATATGCCACTGAGCACCAGCGAATTGTATTTAATGGAAACGGCTACGCTCCCGAATGGGAAAAAGAGGCCCGCCGCCGTGGACTTCCAATCCTGCCTTCTATGGTAGATGCCATTCCGGCGCTGACGACAGACAAGGCAGTGGAGCTGTTTGGCGGGTTTGGAGTATTTACGAAGACAGAGCTGGAGTCCAGGGCAGAGATCCAGTATGAGATTTATGCAAAGGCAATTAATATTGAAGCAAAGACCATGATCGACATGGCTACCAAGCAGATTATTCCGGCAGTGATCCGGTATACCACCGTCCTGGCAGAGTCCATCAATCAGGTGAAGGCTGTTGGTCCCATCGATGTGAGTGTACAGATGGATCTGTTGAAAAAGGCAAGCAAGCTTCTGAAGGAAGTGAACAGTGCCATGAATAAGCTGAGCAAGCTGGTAGGTCAGGTTGAATCCCATCCGGAAGGACGTGACAGAGCAGTGTTCTGCAGAGAGAAATTGGTTCCGTCTATGGAGAAATTAAGGGAGCCGGTTGATGAACTGGAAATGTTAGTGGATAAAGAAATGTGGCCAATGCCATCCTATGGAGATCTGGTATTTGAGCCGTAAAGTGATCAGGAGGACTGCAGCCGCAGTCCTCTTTTCTACTAAAGGGGTAAAGCGGGGAAGGTGCAATACGGATGTGATTTCACAGTCATTGTTCCCAACAGGTTGGTGTAATGCCTGCAAACCTCTTGAGACGGGCTTAAAGTGAGTAGAAAATTGGCATAAAGTTTAAAATGAACGAAGGTTGGAAAAATAAATGAGTGAATTTGATTTTTTAGAGGAACAGGGTGTCAATGGGGCGCTTATTAAGGCTGCTGAAGATTTCAGACGTGAGTTTGGTGTTTCAGATGAAGCGAAGCACAGGCTGATAAAACCGGCGCTGCCCTTCTATGGAAAAGAAACCCTGGAGATGGCGATGGCAGCAGTATTGGAGCAGGAGAATCTGCTTCTGGCTGGACCGAAAGCCACAGGTAAGAATGTGCTGGCTGAGAACCTGGCTTATATTTTTGGAAGACCAGTGTATAACGTGTCTTTCCATGTGAACACAAACAGTGGTGACCTGATCGGAACTGACACCTTTGTGGATAATCAGGTGAAGCTGCGAAAAGGAAGTATTTACCAGTGCGCGGAAGAGGGCGGTTTCGGTATTCTGGATGAGATCAATATGGCAAAAAATGATGCAGTATCTGTACTTCACGCTACCTTAGATTACCGCCGCTCCATTGATGTGCCAGGATATGACAAGATCGATCTTCATCCGGCAGCAAGATTTATTGGCACGATGAATTACGGATATGCCGGAACCAAGGAGCTGAATGAGGCGCTGGTGTCCCGTTTCCTTGTGATCGACATGCCGGCACAGAATGAGGAGACACTGGGATTTATCTTCAATCGGATGTTTCCGGATGCGAAAAAAGAAGCTGTTGAGCAGTTTATTGGTGTATTTCTGGATCTGCAACAGAAGTCCATGAACAGCGAGATTTCCACCAAGCCGCTTGATCTTCGTGGACTGCTTGCCGCAATGAAGATCGTGCGCACAGGACTTTCCCCCTGGCAGGCAGTGCGCATGGGAATTGTAAATAAAACATTTGATGTGTTTGAAAAAGAGATCGTGGAGGATGTTGTGCGCACCAGAATTCCACAGGGATGGACACGGGAAGATGTTTATGGAGAATAAAGATAACGAATCTTTAAAGCTTTCTGCAAAAATGGTTGATCTTGAAGATGCGGAGGAATTTTTGAAGGGATCATCTGCTGGAAAAGAAAAAATCATAAACGCAGCGAGCAATAAGGGAACAGAAAGTTTTTTTACGGAAGTGACTGCTACGAAAGAAAGAGAAAAAATTCAGAAAGGAGAGGATGACTGTCAAGAACTAAGCCTCCAGGATTATCAGCTGGAACTGGAAAACCGTATCCGGAATCTGCTCTGGACCATCAGCGGTGACTACACCCAGCAGATGAAGCCGGATGTTTCCTTATTTCTGAGATCCAAGGATATTGCCCTGTATGATGGAATCAAGCAGGGAGCGCTGGCGAAGTTTTTCGACAAGGATTTTCTTGGAATGTATCTGGTGAAGAAGATCTTTATGGGTGCAGACGAGACGGCACTTACTTTTGTTTCACAGCTTTGTATAGAGGAAGCCATTGGAGACAGAATCTGCGAACAGCGCCCTGGAATCTGGGAAATGCAGAGGAAAGCCTGCGAGGACATTCTGGATCAGGAATATGAGGTTATGCCGTCGGCAGCGGATAAGCTGGGGTATCTGAGAGTGAACCTGCTGAGAGGGAGAATTGACCGAGGGCAGAATTTAGAATTAAAGAAGCAGAATAATTCGAATAGTACCAATATTGAATTTCCTAAAGTTGTTTCTATCAGTCAGAATGAAAATTGCGTTGCTGTGAAGAAAGTATTACCTGATATTGGAAAAAATAGTGGCACAACAAATGATGTAATAACAAATATCACAAAAATAGATGCTAAAACAGAAAAAAATAAAGGAATCTATCACTATATTAACTTAATTGCCAGTGCATCCGAAATCCAGGACACCATGTCCCTTATTCGCCTCATAGATACGGTATATAATGAAGTCGCCTCCCCAGATTTTCCCAGGAAGGCGACCTTAGAACAGGTGCTTGCCGTCACAATGGAAGACCTGACCGAATTCGACTGGCAGGATTATCTTTCCGAAGAGATGTACGAGGACGCACTGGAGAGCTACATGGAGCAGTTGACCTCCAATGTGGCAGGTATGGAGAATGCAGACGTTACCAGGGAAATGGAAGAGGAACGCCAAACCAAACAGAAGATCACCGTTCTTCCTCCGGAAGCTCTGGAGAAAGCCCATACCTACGTGGAGCTGAATTTCGGCAGAACCTACCTGAACGAGATGGAAGAGAAGCGGATGAACCAGCTGATGTGCCGGGACATTCACAGCGACTGCAGCCTTTATTTTACGGAAGGGATCCTGAAAAGTCCGGTAAAACGAAATTACCAGTATGAATATGCCAAAAGGTTGAAAAATAAGAATATCTGGCTTTATCATGACAAGCACCGTATTGTGAAGCGAAACATCGCCCTTCTCACGGAGATGCTGAAGAAGTCCCTGATCATCAAAAGTGAAAGCCAGGAAATTCTTTCAGATAGAGGTGTGATCGTTCCTTCCAGGCTTTGGAGGCTGGGAAGAAGCAGTGAAGCGCAGGTTTTTAAACGGGAACTGAAAGGGGATTCTTCGGATTTTGTGGTGGATGTGCTGATCGATGCCAGCGGTTCCCAGATGAGCCGTCAGGGAGAGGTGGCGCTGCAGGCTTACATCATCAGCGAGGCGCTGAGTAACGCAGAGCTGCCCCACAGAGTAATGAGCTATTGTACCTTCTGGGACTACACCATTCTCCACCGTTTCCGGGAGTACGATGATCCAAGAAGCGCAAATGAAAATATCTTTAATTATGTAACTTCATCCAACAACCGTGACGGACTGGCTATCCGGGCAGCAGGCTACGGGCTTTTGAAGAGGGAAGAGGAGAAGAAGATCCTGATCATTCTCAGTGATGGCCGTCCCTATGACGTGATCGTCAATCGCCCCAATGCCAAGAACCCGGCACCTTACCACGGAAAGTACGCCATTACCGATACCGCCGCCCAGATCCGGAAGCTGCGCAGCCAGGGCGTGAGCGTGCTGGGCGTTTTTGCTGGGGAAGAGAAAGATCTGGCGACAGAGAAGAAGATATTTGGAAAAGATTTCGCCTATATTCGAAATATTACGGGATTTTCAAAAATCGTAGGCAGGTATCTTACGAAGCAGTTGGAAGATGACGAGTAGATGAAAAGGTACTAAAACAGATGATATCAACGTTAGAATTTCTTTCTTGCGGTTTGATGCAATAGTAAGATTAGTGTATTATTTTTGAATTTGCTGTGGAATGCATTTTAGCCCGTAACTGTGAGTGACTGAATATTTAATAGGATATGAAAATACGAAGGAGGTAACCCATGTTTCAAAATAACAAAAAAGCTGCCTACCTGGACTACCTGATGATCCTTGTTGGCACAGCCCTTATGGCAACTGCTGTCAACAGTGTCTTCGATATGACCGGTATGGTAACCGGAGGCTTTTCCGGTATTGCAATTCTGGTAAAAGAATGGACAGAAGGCGTGATCCCGGGAGGTATTCCCCTGTGGATCACCAACTTAAGCCTGAACATCCCACTTTTCCTGATCGGAATGAAGATCGGGGGATTTCAGTTTGTAAAAAAGGCTCTGGTAGGAGAGGTCTGTCTGTCCTTCTGGCTGGCTGTGCTGCCCACTTTTGACATTGCAGGAAACGACCTTCTGCTGGCTGCTGTTTACGGCGGCGTGATCCAGGGAGTGGGAATCGGTCTTGTGTTCCTGGGAAGAGGAACCACAGGCGGCACCGATATGATGGCGGCGCTGCTCCAGCGGAAACTCCGCCACTATTCCATTGCACAGATCATGCAGTTTATTGACGGCGCCATTGTGCTGGTAGGTATGTATGTGTTTGGTGTGCAGAAAGCATTGTATGCCATCATCGCTGTTTTCCTCGTCACAAAAGTTTCTGACAGCATGATCGAAGGTCTGAAGTTTTCCAAGCAGGCCTATATCATCACCAGCAAGCCCCAAGAGATTTCCAGAGAGATCATGGACAAGCTGGACCGCGGTGTCACTGGAATCCACGGCAAAGGAATGTACTCCGACCAGAACAAGCTGCTGCTTTACTGCGTAGTGGGACGTAAAGAAATCGTAGCCTTAAAAGAGCTGGTGGACGATATTGATCCGGATGCTTTTGTGATCGTGTCCGATGTGCGGGAAGTTCTTGGAGAGGGATTTATCGAGCGCAAGTAGAAGAAAGTAACGATTCAGAAGGGAGTATTCCGCGTGTAATTGTGAAGGTACTGAACAGTCACCAACGGAAAACTATACAGAAACAAGATGCAAACGCCTAAATATGCGGAGAAATAAGTGCGAAGTATGGCTTGAAATGCAGGCAATATAGAAAAAGTAGAAAAAAATTACTGGAAATTTGTAAATTTTTTCTACTTTCCTCTTCCTTTTTTGGTGATTTTGTATTAAAATAGGTTCATGGATTTTTTGAATCAGTAGATTTTCCTAGAGTTGTCCAGTACTTTGTGCAATATTACAGATAGAAGACATTGATTTTTGGCACATATGGACAGCAATGAAAGACCGATTTATTATTTGGTTCACAGCAAAGATTACGCGAAGCGTTTTTATGAATGCCATACGCAGAAGATATGGGGCGCATGAAGGTGGCAATTGCTGCGAACAGAGCAATGCTTTATTCGGTCACACATAAATTTTACAAGAAGGGATGGAAGGGTAATGATATCAAATCAGGTACTGCAGAATACACTTGAGGGGCTCAAGGAGATATCTAGGACGGAGTTTTGCATCATTGATACAGATGGCAAGACCTTAGCGTCCACCGACAGTGAATTTGAGATTCAGCCACAGGATGTTCAGGCATTCGTGGAATCCCAGGCTGCCAGCCAGCTTGTGAAAGGTTACCAGTATTTCAAGGTCTGTGATGATTATCAGCTGGAATATATTCTGGTTGCCCACGGAGAAGATGAAGATACTTATATGGTCGGTAAGCTTGCTGCTTTCCAGATCCAGAGCCTGATCGTGGCTTATAAGGAGCGTTTTGACAAGGACAGCTTCATTAAGAATCTGCTTCTTGATAACCTGCTTCTGGTTGATATTTACAATCGTGCGAAGAAGCTTCATATTGAGGCTGATGTCCGCCGCGTGGTTATGATCCTGGAACTTGAACAGGAGAGAGAGCGTAGCTCTATGGAGAGCGTGAAGAGTCTTTTCGGCGGCAAGAGCAAGGACTTTATCACAGCTGTTGATGAGAAGAGCATTATCATTGTCAAGGAGCTTGAGGAGAACGAGGGATACGAAGAGATGGACAAGCTTGCCCAGACCATCCTGGATACCTTAGGCCTTGAGAAAGAGAATAATACACATATTGCATACGGAACCATCGTAAGCGAGCTGAAGGAAGTTTCCCGTTCCTACAAGGAAGCCAGAATGGCCCTTGATGTAGGCAAGATCTTCTCCCCTGAGAAGGACGTGATCGCGTACAGCTCCCTTGGAATCGGCCGTCTGATCTATCAGCTTCCAATCCCGCTGTGCAAGATGTTTATTAAGGAGATTTTCGGCGGCAAGTCCCCGGATGACTTCGACGAGGAGACTCTGGTCACCATCGACAAGTTCTTCGAGAACAGCCTGAATGTATCCGAGACCTCCAGACAGCTTTACATTCACCGTAATACACTGGTATATCGTCTGGACAAGCTCCAGAAGAGCACCGGACTTGACCTCCGCGTATTCGAGGATGCCATCACATTCAAGATCGCGCTGATGGTTGTAAGATATATGAAGTATATGGAGACTCTGGAGTATTAATTTTCATATCTGTGACTTCTGTGCCTGCTGCATTTGTTTGTGGTAGGCATGTTTTTTTCTGTGTGGAAACTTCAGACCGGTTATTTGGAAAAGATTCCTGGTCTTACTTTGTGTTTCCTTTGTGAAATCCCTTGCGTTCTTAGCTTTCTCTGTTATAATAAATTACTGTTTGAAAATGGTTATTGTTCACAGGCAATGTTCCGCGAGGTGTTTTGGGGAATAAAGCTTGTAGAAAAATAAGGTTGCATTTTCGCCAGACATATATTACAATAATGTTACATAAAAATTAAGCAAACTGCTGAATTAAATTTTTACATGAAAATCTAAGGAGGATATCATGATTGATCTGATAGATGTGAGCAAGTCCTATGGACCAGGACTGCCGGCAGTGAATCACGCCAATCTCCATGTAGATAAAGGTGAATTCGTATTTATAGTAGGAAACAGCGGCTCCGGTAAATCCACGCTGATCAAGCTGCTTCTGAAGGAACTGGATTCCACATCCGGCAAGATTATTGTAAGCGGCGAGAAGCTTGAGGGAATGAAGCACCGCCGTGTTGCCAAATACCGCCGTAAGCTTGGCGTCGTGTTCCAGGACTTCCGTCTTTTGAAAGACCGGGATGTATATGAGAACGTGGCTTTTGCCCAGCGTGTGGTAAACCGTCCTACCAGAGTTATCCGCAAGCGGGTTCCGGAAGTACTTCAGGAGGTTGGACTTGCCGGGAAATATAAAGCCTATCCGGACGAGCTGTCAGGCGGCGAGCAGCAGAGAGTTGCCCTTGCCAGAGCTATTGTAAACCGCCCGGACATCCTTCTTGCAGATGAGCCTACCGGTAACCTTGACCCGAAGACCTCCGAGGAGATCATGAAGCTCCTTGAGGAGATCAACGAGCGCGGCACCACCGTTCTGGTAGTAACCCACAATAAAGAGATCGTCAATTCCATGAAGAAGCGTGTACTGACCATGCACAATGGAGTGATCATCAGCGACGAGAAAGAAGGAGAATATTATGAGGCCTAGTACCATCTGGTATACTCTGAAGCAGGGTATCAAGAACATCAAGAGAAATTTCATGTTTTCCATTGCTTCTATTATTACGATGGCAGCATGTATTTTTCTTTTCGGAATTTTCTTTTCCATTGTAAATAACGTAAATACACTGGCACACAAGGTTGAGGAAGATGTGCCTATCACCGTTCTTTTTAATGAAGGAACCACACAGGAGCAGATGGATGCAGTTGGAGAACTGATCAAGCAGCGCCCGGAGGTTTCCAAGATCGAGTTTGAGTCCGGGGATGAAGCCTGGGAGAAGATGAAGCAGGAATATTTCGGAGATGATTCCGAGGCAGCAGACGGTTTCAAGGATGACAACCCTCTGGCCAACTCTTCCAACTACCGTGTATACATGAACAACATTGAGAAACAGTCCGAGCTGGTTGCTTATATCAAGACTCTGGACAATGTACGTGAGGTCAACCAGTCTGAGCAGGCTGCCAAGACTCTGGGATCCATTAACCGTATTGTTTCCTATGTATCTGTTGCAGTGATCGTGATCCTGCTGCTGATCGCCATTTTCCTGATCAGCAATACCATTTCTGTTGGTATTACCGTTCGTAAGGACGAGATCGGAATTATGAAATATATCGGTGCTACAGACGCCTTTGTACGTGCGCCGTTCCTTCTGGAAGGTATGATCCTGGGACTGATCGGTGCAGGAATTCCGCTGATCATCCTGTATTTTTGCTATAACAACGTGGTAACCTATGTGTATACCAAGTTCAGCGTACTTATGGGCGTTGTGGATTTTATTCCAGTTGGACAGATCTACCAGACGCTGGTTCCGGTGGCACTGGCACTGGGAATTGGAATCGGTCTTGTGGGAAGCTTCATTACCACAAGAAAACACTTGAAGGTGTGAGAAATCTGTTTTACAATAAGGGCGGTTATTCGCATTCCGCCAGAGAATATATAAGAAAGAATATGGGGGCTGCTGGAGAGATCTGGCGGTCCTTTTGTGTAAAAAGAGATAAAGGGTGTATTCAAGACGGACGCATTAGGGCAAATGATATTCCACGCAAGTTGGTGCAACGCTCCGGCGAGCTGGTAATTGGATGGATCTTGTATAATGAGGAGAACTATAAATGGCAGATAAACAATTTATAAAAGGAGCCATAACTGGTGTGCTTTGTGCCTCCCTGGCACTGGGCGGAGGCTACGTTTGCCTCCAGAAAGCCGGCCGGGCAGGAAGCAACGTGCTGTCGGATGTGGCAGTTACCCAGAAGATCAAGTATCTGGAAGACATTATAGATCAGAACTATCTGGAAGAGGTAGATGAGGATTCCCTGAAAGAAGGAATTTATACCGGCCTTCTTTACGGCCTGGGCGACCCCTATTCCAGATACTACACAGAAGAGGAATACGAGGAAGAGACCCGGGATACCGAAGGATCCTATTCCGGCATCGGCGTAAGCATCACCCAGAATACGGACGGTGGAATCCTGGTGGTGGAATGCTATGAGGGCGGCCCGGCAGACCTGGCTGGTGTGAAGAAAAATGATGTGATCACAGCCGTAAATGGAACGGATGTAACATCAATGACACCTTCCGACGTTTCCAAGATGATCCGGGAAAAAGAGGACGGCACATCTGTTCTGACGGTGTATCATCAGGATGCAGATGAGCCGGAAGAGATCACAGTTACCTTAAGTGATGTGGAGCTGCCTACTGTTTCCTATGAAATGCTGGAAGATTCTATTGGATATTTGAAGATTACCGAGTTTACCATGGTCACACCCCAGCAGTTTGAGAATGCCTACCAGGATCTTCAGGCGAAAGGCATGGAGAAGCTGATCGTGGATCTTCGTGACAACCCGGGCGGCGTGCTTTCCTCCGTGTGTGATGTACTCCGCCAGATTTTGCCCGAAGGACTGATCGTGTATACCGAGGACAAATACGGGGAAAAACAGGAGATGAATTGCGACGGTGATACCCCTATTGACATTCCGCTGGCCGTGCTGGTCAATGAGAACAGCGCCAGCGCTTCGGAGATTTTTGCCGGAGCAGTGAAGGATTACGAGATTGGAACTATTGTGGGAACTACCACCTATGGAAAAGGAATCGTCCAGAGCATCCGCCAGCTCTCCGATGGAAGTGCGGTGAAGCTGACTACGGCGAAATATTTTACCCCCAAGGGCAATGATATTCATAAAGTGGGAATTACCCCAGACGTAGAAGTGAAACTGGATGCCAGCCTTTTGAATAAGTCGGACATTACCCACGAGGAAGATAATCAGCTTCAGGCCGCAATAGAGGCGGTTTCTCGTTGACAAAACCACTCTGTTGGATTAGAATGATAAAAGGATTTTTGCAAAATAACGCGCTGGATCTGCGTGATGAATAGGTAGATTGGCAGAAGGTTATTTTGTTGATAGGTACAATAAATGTGGAGGAACCATAATGAAACACAATTTTAAGAAAATCGAGCCGAAATGGCAGAAAAAATGGGAAGAGCAGCAGGCATTTAAAGCTGTTGACGGAAGTGATAAACCGAAATTCTATGGCCTTGTAGAGTTCCCGTACCCAAGCGGTGCCGGAATGCACGTTGGCCATATCAAGGCATACTCCAGTATCGAGGTACTTTCCAGAAAGAGAAGAATGCAGGGATACAACGTACTGTTCCCAATCGGATTCGACGCATTCGGACTTCCGACTGAGAACTATGCCATCAAGACAAACACACATCCCCGTGAGATCACAGACCAGAACATTGCGAAATTCACCAACCAGCTGAAGAGCGTTGGATTCTCCTTTGACTGGAGCCGTGTGATCGATACCACACAGGAAGACTTCTATAAATGGACACAGTGGATTTTCCTGAAAATGTTTGAGAACGGACTTGTTTTCCGTGATAAAACATTAGTTAACTATTGCCCATCCTGTAAGGTCGTTCTTTCCAACGAGGACAGCCAGGGCGGTAAATGTGATATCTGCCACAGCGACGTTATCCAGAAGTCCAAGGACGTTTGGTACTTAAGAATCACCCAGTACGCAGACAAGCTTCTTGAGGGACTCAACGACGTTGACTATCCGGCAAATATCAAACAGCAGCAGGTAAACTGGATCGGTAAATCCACAGGTGCTTTCGTAAACTTCACAGTTGACGGAATCGACGAGACTCTGCAGATCTACACCACCAGACCAGATACCCTGTTCGGTGTTACCTTCATGGTTATCGCACCAGAGCATCCGCTGATCGACAAATATGCTGACCGCATCACCAACATGGACGAGATCAAGGCTTACCGTGATGAGTGTGCGAAGAAGACTGAGTTCGAGAGAACCCAGCTTGTAAAAGAGAAAACTGGTGTATGCATCCAGGGCCTTGAGGGCGTGAACCCTGTAAACGGCAAGAAGATCCCGATCTACATTGCAGACTATGTAATGATGGGATATGGTACTGGCGCGATCATGGCAGTACCTGCACATGACCAGAGAGACTATGACTTCGCGAAGAAGTTTGGCATTGACATTATCCAGGTTATCAAGGGCGGCGACATCGAGAAAGAAGCCTACACAGGCGACGGCGAGATGATCAACTCCGATTTCCTGAACGGCTATACAAATAAGAAAGATTCCATCAAGCGCATGCTTGAGGAACTTGAGAAGAAAGGCATTGGTAAAGCTGGTGTCCAGTACAAGATGAAAGACTGGGCATTTAACCGCCAGAGATACTGGGGCGAGCCAATCCCGATCGTTCATTGTCCGAAGTGCGGTGATGTAGCAGTTCCTTATGAGGAGCTTCCACTTCGTCTGCCGAAGATCAAAGACTTCCAGCCAGGTGAGGACGGACAGTCTCCACTTGCAAAGATCGATTCCTTCGTAAACTGCAAATGCCCGAAGTGCGGCGGCGATGCCAAGAGAGAGACCGATACCATGCCACAGTGGGCAGGATCTTCCTGGTATTTCCTTCGTTATGTGGATCCGCACAATACAGAGGCTCTTGCAGACCGCAAGAAGATGGAATACTGGATGCCGGTTGACTGGTACAACGGCGGTATGGAGCACGTAACCAGACATATGATCTACTCCAGATTCTGGCATCATTTCCTGTATGACATGGGAATCGTCAATACTCCGGAGCCATATGCGAAACGTTCTGCACAGGGTATGATCCTTGGTTCAGACGGTGATAAGATGAGTAAATCCAAGGGCAACGTTGTTGACCCGCTGGATATTGTAAATGAGTACGGTGCAGATGCACTTCGTACCTACGTTCTCTTCATGGGTGACTACGGCGCAGCTGCTCCGTGGAATGACAGCTCTGTAAGAGGCTGCAAGCGTTTCCTTGAGAGAGTTGCAGGACTGACCGACATCATGACAGACGAGCCGGCAGCTAAGGATATGGAAGTTAAGATTCACAAGGCAATCAAGAAAGTATCCTCCGATATCGAGGCTATGAAGTTCAACACTGCAATTGCCTGCCTGATGACTCTTATCAACGACATCTACGCAGTTGGCAAGATCAGCAAGGATGACCTTGTGATCTTCATCAAGCTCCTTTGCCCATTTGCTCCTCACCTTTGCGAGGAAATCTGGGAGACCATCGGCGGAGAAGGCTTACTTTCCCTTTCCCAGTGGCCAGAGTACGAAGAGAGCAAGACCGTAGAGGCATCCGTAGAGATCGGTGTCCAGGTCAACGGAAAAGTCCGCGGAACCATCGTAATCCCGAACGGCTGTGCAAAAGAGGAAGCTCTTGAGCTGGCTAAGAAGGACGAAAGAGTCGCTTCCTTCCTGGAAGGCAAGACTCTTGTAAAAGAGATTTATGTACCGAATAAGATCGTGAACTTTGTTGCGAAATAAAGATTGCAGAAATAAAGAAACTCCCCGTCAGGAAGCTGGCGGGGAGTTTTGACGTAGCCAGAGAAAATGCAGAGATAGTCCACTGTTGGCTGTAGAAGTATATGGAAAATGCAAAAAACGATTATGACTGCTTTAAGGAATTAAATGTCTGCTCATAATGGAGAATACGTTTTTTTTGATTTTCCAATAAGGTGGTTCGCTTTAATTCAATGGCAATTGTGTAATCTACAAGTTCTTTTCCTGTGCAGTCGAGAAGCCGATATTTCTCGATAAGCTGCTGTTCGGAGATGGATTGAACATCGACAGCTGTAGTCGCTCTTTCTTCTGTTAACCCTAACAGGTAATCCGTAGAGACATGAAAAAACTGCGACATCTTTATAAGGAATGGAAAGCCTGGTTCCCGAATGTCCATTTCGTAATTTCGTAAAGTGTTGGCAGGAATGCCAAGCTCGGCAGCGAAAGCGTCGCGATTGCGATAACCATGTTCTTTACGCAGCTGCATAAGTCTTTTTCCAAAAGTTATGATAAAAATCCCTCCATTTTCTATTATTGATTGACAAAATCATATAGAATAGATATAATATACTCACCAGAACAGCTGGTAGGTAGATGCTTTCTACCCGCTCCTGCTAGTGCGGTAATGGACTTATGAATAGTCGTCCTCGAACTTTGCGGGCCCAGAACGGCTATTTCTTATGTATGGCGAATTCCAGAGCCTGTTTGAAAAATCATTCCTGCAATCTGCACGCCCCCCAACTGCTCGGGAAAATATATTAAATTTAAAATATATATATTTATTATATAGAATAATTCTAATTACGTCAATGAAAAATATCTAAAAAAGGCATAAAATATATAAATATACTCAAAATAAGTAAAAATAAGGAGCTGAAATATGATGAACGGTCTCAGCCAAAAAATATATCTCGAACTCCCTCTCCCAACCGAAGACGATCCCCGCTCAGACCAGCAGCGGATCCTGGATAGCCTGGCGGAAGCCGGTATGGAAGAGCGGATTCATATACCTGTCCACATTTTGCGGCAGTTATACCCCTTACTTGATAACGCAAAGTGGAAAATAACGGTTTCCCTTGTCTGGAATGGGGAAAACTGGGAGTTGATAGAGATAGAGGAAGGGGATACCACCGCGCAGCATTACGGGCTGGCGGTGGATCTTGGAAGTACCACTGTGGTGGCAAGACTCCTGGACTGTAACAGTGGCGAGATTTTGGAGGAAGTCAGCTGCTTTAATAAGCAGATCCAGTGGGGGACAGACATTCTGTCCAGGATCTTTTATTGTAAAGATAATAAGGAAAAGCTGGAAGAAGTGCGGCGGGCTACGGTGGAATCTATTAGTGAATGTATGGAAAAGCTGGACACAAGCTACTCCGCACTCTCCATGGTAGTCGCAGGCAACACCACCATGATCCACTTCCTTCTGGGAATGGACGCCTTCTGCGTCTTCTACACCCCACACGCAGTCCACGCCGACTGCCCCGGTTTTCAGCTGGCACGTGACCTTGACATTCCGCTGAAAGGCTATGTCTATTGCTATCCCTCTAAGTCTAACTACCTTGGCGGCGATATCATCAGCGGCATGATTGACACCGAATTATACAAAAAAGACGAGATCAGCGTCTTCTTCGACATCGGAACCAACGGCGAGCTGGTGATCGGAAATAAAGAATTTCTTCTCTGCGGCGCAGGCGCAGCAGGTCCAGCGCTGGAGGGAGGTGTGGTACGCACTGGCATGCGGGCAGATGTAGGGGCTGTGGATGAAGTGAAGATAAGAGATGGGAATATTTTGGTACATGTAATCGGAAGACCAGAAGAAAAATACCAGATTATGTGTGGAAAAGAAGGATTTCAAGATAGCATTAAAGAGATAGCAAAAAAATCTACTGAAAATGTGGAGGTCACACCCCAGGGAATCTGCGGTTCCGGTATCATCGACCTGATCGCCGAGCTCTTCTTAGAAGGCTGGATCGACATCCGCGGCAAACTTTCCCCGGAAAAAAGTCTTCTCATTCAGCAGCAGGATAACCAGCTCTGTGTAGAATACGCCCCAGGCCTGTACTTCTACCAGAAAGACATCGACGAATTCATCCGTACCAAATCCGCTGCCCACACCATGGTAGAAATCATGCTCCGCGAATCCGGCCTTGACCTAAACCAGGCCGACCGCTTCTACGTAGCCGGAGCCTTTGGCAAACACGTATCAAAAGAATCGGCCATCACCATCGGCATGTACCCCGACATGGACCGCGCCCACATCATCAACGCCGGAAATTCTTCCCTGGAAGGCGCCCAGAAGCTTTTACTCAATCGAAGCCTCCTTAACGACATCGACCAGATCCTGGAAGAAATGGTCTACATCCAGTTCGCCGAAGTAGAAGACTTCCTGGAACTAATGGTAGCCGCCCAGGCCTTGCCGCATACGGATTATAAGCGTTATCCTACGGTTATGGAGAAGCTAAAAGAAAGGCAGAAAGGCATAAAGTTATAACGATCTCTCGTGAAAACAGGAATCTATGAGATTTTGTAATCGATTTTAGTAAACTGGATATTTAGAAGCTGCATGTAAGGGTAAGTCCACTTAAGGCTTGCCCTTTTAGCAATTCGTACAGGAATAATGAGAAAATTGTAAAAAATATCTAAATTTCTAGTAATTTATCACAAAATATGCTATACTATCCCCAAACTAACAGACAGGAAGTGTACGAAATGACAGCACCCAAGAAACCACCAATTACGAAAAGTTTCGGATACGCATTTGAAGGAATTTTCACCTGCATCCGCAAGGAACGGAACATGAAGATCCACTGTGTCATGGCAGTCCTGGTAGTGATCGCAGGCATCATCCTGAAGCTTTCCCCAGTGGAATGGTGCATCTGTCTTGGCCTTTTCGGACTGGTAATGGCACTGGAGCTGGTGAACACCGCCGTAGAATCTGTGGTAGACCTGGTAACCAGCGAGTACAAGCCCCTGGCGAAGATCGCCAAAGACACCGCCGCCGGAGCCGTCCTGATCGCCGCCATCATGGCAGCCATCGCCGGACTGATCATTTTCGTACCCAAAGGCCTGGCATTTCTGGGAGTCCTATAAAGAAAGGAGCACACACTATGGAACTTGGAGAAGGCATCAAAAAAATTTTACTTGCAGGAATCGGCACCGCAGCAGTGACCGCAGAGAAATCCAAAGAGGTTCTGGATGAACTGGTAAAGAAAGGTGAGCTCACCGTAGAACAGGGCAAGGTCCTGAACCAGGAACTGAAGCACAATATCAAAGAGAGCGTGAAGAAGAACGTAAACGTAACCCTGAAGCCATCCAACCCGGACGAACTGAAGGACATCCTTGGCAAAATGACTCCAGACCAGCTTGCCGCCCTGAAAGAGCAGATCACCAAAATGCAGGAGAAGGATGTAGATCCAGAGGAAGAAGCACCGGCTGAGCCAGAAGCCACAGAAGCAGAAGCCGCCGAAGAAGAGGAAGAAGCCGAGGAAGCCAAAGAAGAATACGAGGCAGATCCACAGGAATAAGCAATAACATTTTCGGGAAAAAGAAATATTATTGGAAAGAACCCGAATCCTGCCTTTGTAGTAAGGGGAACAGACATGGGCGAGACAGATAGAAGAGAAAAAGATTACGCAGGCAGCAAGAAATCAAATGGCAAAGACACCGGCACATATAAGGAAAGGTTGAAGGAAATCACCGCCGTCCTCCATAAACACGCCATCACCCGTGGCGTGTCCCCGGAGAAGCTCCGCCTGATCCTCACCGACCTTGGCCCCACCTTTATCAAATTAGGCCAGATCATGTCCCTGCGCTCCGACATTTTGCCCAAGCGCTACTGCGACGAGCTGATGAAGCTTTGCTCAGACGTCCCACCCATGCCATTTTCCGAAGTAGAAGAAGTCCTCCAGGAAGCCTTCGGCTGCCCCTGGCAGGAAGAATTCCAGGAAATTAGGCAGAAGCCCCTTGGCTCAGCCTCCATCGCCCAGGTCCACCGCGCCGTCCTGAAAACCGGCGAAGAAGTAGTGGTGAAGGTTCAGCGAAAGGGCATCTACGAAGTCATGGCCCGGGACATTGGCCTTATGAAAAAAGCGGTGAAACTCCTTCCACCGGTAAGCATTAAGGAAGCCGTAGACCTGAACCTTGTGCTGGAAGAGCTTTGGCGGGTCACCCAGGAAGAGATGAACTTCCTCACCGAAGCCGCTAATATGGAGGAATTTTCCCGCAAAAACAAAAACGTGGCATTTGTAAAAACGCCCATCCTTTACCGGGAATACACCACCGCCAACGTGCTGGTCATGGAATACATCGACGGCATCCCCATCGATGACAAAGAGACCCTCCTGGCCGGAGGCTACGACCTGGACGAGATCGGCAGTAAATTCGTAGACAACTTCATCAAACAGGTGATGGACGACGGCTTTTTCCACGCAGATCCCCATCCTGGAAATGTGATGATCCAGGGCGGCAAGATCGTCTGGATCGACATGGGAATGATGGGCCGTCTGAATGACCACGACCGTGAACTGATCGGCCAGGCCATCGAAGGCGTGGCCCTGAACGACATTGGGAAAATCCAAGACGCCGTTCTCGCACTTGGAGAATTTAAGGGAAAACCAGACCAGAGCCGTCTTTACACAGACATCCGCGACCTTATGGCGAAATACGGCACCGCAGACATGGGCGAAATCGATATCGTAGAGATCCTCACCGACCTGATGGATGTGATGAAAGAGAACAAGATCGTCATGCCCCACGGTCTCACCATGCTTGCACGTGGCCTGACACATATGGAAGGGGTACTTGCCGACATCAGCCCGGATATCAACATGGTCCAGATCGCAGCCGCCCGTTTGAAAGGCACCCTTCTGGAAGATGGCAACTGGAAAAAACAGATGAAAGGCACCGGCAAAAAGTTGTACCGTTCCATGCTCCGCGCCGTAGACATTCCCGCCCTGGCAGCAGATTTTCTCCAGGGCTGCATGAAAGGCCAGACAAAGATCAACCTGGATCTCCACGCCTCCGACGACCTGGCATGGCTGATGCGCCGTCTGATCCGGAACATCGTCCTTGGCCTGTGGGTCATGGCACTTCTGATCAGCTCCAGCATCATCTGCACTACTGATATGACACCGAAAATGTTTGGCATCCCAGCACTGGGAGTTTTGGGCTATTTTGGTGCCCTGGTGATCCTCATGTACCTGTTTATCAAACACTTCATGAAAAAGTAGTGGAAAAAACTTGAAAAAAGACAAATTAAGTGGGTAAAATCACCAAACTTCCTCAGAACCCCCGGAAAGAAAGCCGGGGGGGTTGACACTAAATGAAGAGGGTGCTATCTTATTAAGAAGACTGGAATGATGAAATTTGTCAAAATAGGAAAGAATTGTATGTTAGGAACTGCTAACGTGACGACGGAAATTACGGGAAAAGGTGATTTCTGGAAACGAACAGGTTTTGAAAATTCTGTTAGAGCGCGTTAGCGGGAATATATAATTTTAGATAAGTTATAAATCTAACAATAAGACGGAATTTTACCATGGTGATTCCAGACACGAGAGGAATCACTGAAATTGCAAAGAATTGCTTGGGAGGGAAAAAGGAAAATATGTATCGAAAGGACTCAGAAGGCTGGTTAAAACATGCAGACTTTATTGTGCTGGATCTGCTTTGCCTGCAGCTGGCATTTATTCTGGCATACGCGCTGCGCGGGAAAGGAATGAATCTGTACAGTGACATTTTGTACCGGAACATGGCGGTATTTCTCGGTCTGGCAGATCTGGTAGTGATCTTCACAGCAGGCACTATGAAAAGCGTGCTGAAACGAGGCCACTATAAAGAATTTGTAGCCACCCTGAAACAATCCATCATCGTAGGCGTGCTGGCAATCATCTATCTGTTCATGATCCAGGAAGGCCAGAGTTTTTCCAGAATGATCCTGATCACCACCGTGATCATTTATCTGATCCTTTCCTACGTCATTCGTGAAATCTGGAAAAATTCCTTACATAAAAAAATGGAAAACGGCGGCGACAAGAAGCTTCTCATCGTCACCTCCAAAGACAAAGCTGCCAAAGTGGTCCGCAGCATGCAGGAGAACAACTACGCCAGATACTCCATCGCCGGAGTAGTCGTGATCGACGACGACTGTGTTGGCCAGGAAATCTGCGGCGTCCCTGTTGTGGCAAATGAAAGCGACGTTTCCATGTACGTCTGCCAGGAGTGGATCGACGAAGTGCTGGTAGTGGTATCCGAGCACCTTCCATATCCCAACGACCTGATCGACAAGCTCACGGAAACCGGCGTAACCGTCCACCTGAACCTTGCCAAGATCACCAACAAAACCGGCAAAAGACAGTTTGTGGAAAAAGTCGGCAACTACACCGTCCTCACCACAAGCCTGAACTACGCCTCCTTCGGCCAGTTGTTCCTGAAACGTCTCATGGACATCTGCGGCGGTCTGGTAGGCTGCATTTTCACCGGAATCATTACCCTCTTCGTAGGCCCCGCAATCTACCTCGCCTCCCCCGGTCCGATCTTCTTCTCTCAGGAGCGCGTAGGCAAGAACGGAAAGAAATTCAAAATGTACAAATTCCGCAGCATGTACATGGACGCCGAAGAGCGAAAAGCCGAGCTCATGAAAGAAAATAAGCTGGGCGACGGAAAAATGTTCAAGATGGACTTTGATCCTCGAGTAATTGGAAATAAGGTGCTGCCGGATGGGACATATAAGACCGGAGTTGGCAACTTTATTAGACGGACGAGTCTGGATGAGTTCCCACAGTTTTTTAATGTGCTGAAGGGGGACATGTCCATTGTGGGGACAAGGCCACCGCTGATTTCGGAGACGAATTTGTATGAACCGCATCATAAAGCTCGACTTGCAATTAAACCTGGAATTACTGGGATGTGGCAGGTTAGTGGAAGAAGTGACATTACGGACTTTGAAGAAGTTGTGAGATTAGATAAAGAGTATATTGAGAACTGGAATATTGGATTGGATATTAAGATACTCTTTAAGACTGTGATGGTGGTTGTGAAGAAAGATGGTTCAATGTGATTGGCTTTATAATAAAATGAAATAAATAATTATATATGAAGGAATAAGGCATGAGCCGTTTGTAGTTATCAATGCTGACGATTACTACGGTAAAGAAGGATTTGTGAAGCTGGCTGAATATTTGAAGAACGGTGGAGACTGCTGCATGGCAGGGTTTGTTCTTAAGAATACATTATCCGATAACGGTACTGTTACCAGAGGCATTTGTGTTGAGGAAGATGGCTGGCTCAAAGAAGTTGTTGAAACAAAGGGAATCAGCAAGGACACAGAACTGGATATGGAAAGTTTAGTTTCCATGAATATGTGGGGGTTGAGACCAGAGTTCATGGATTTGCTTGAAAAAGGCTTTGTAGAGTTCTTTGAGAATGGTGGTCAGGGAGAATTTCTGATTCCGACTTATATTGGAGAATTGCTTGAGAAGAAGGCAATAGATGTGAAGGTGCTTAAGAGCAATGATACCTGGTACGGCATGACCTATAAGGAAGATGGTCCGGCTGTTAGAGAGAGTATTGAGAGATTGGTCAAAGAAGGATTATATCCGGAAGAGTTTTGAATAAACAACTCAAGCACAACACCTATCACCTACCAAACCACTCCGAAGGGAGCTGGAGAAGTATTAAAGGATAGAGAGATGTGAGGCAAATGGGTTTTGAAGTAGAGGAAGAAAAGTAAACCGAGGAGGAGAGTAAAGATGGCAGAGAAGAAATTAAAGGTGTGTCTAGTCGGTTCATCTGGCGGGCATCTCACACATTTATATATGTTGAAGCCTTTCTGGCAGGATAAGGATAGATTCTGGGTGACCTTTGATAAAGAGGATGCACGGTCCTTACTCAAAGGAGAAAAGATGTACTCCGTCTATTATCCTTCAAACCGTTCTATCAAAGCCCTTCTCATAAATACATGGAGAGCACTGAAAATCCTGCCTAAGGAGAAGCCAGATCTTATTATCAGCTCTGGAGCTGCACCTGCAATTCCTTTTTTTTGGATTGGTAAGCTGATGGGGGCTAAAACTATTTACATTGAAGTGTTCGATAGAATTGATGCTTCCACAATTGCAGGAAAACTCTGTTACCCAGTAGCGGATAGATTCATTGTGGAATGGGAAGAAATGAAGAAAGTGTACCCGAAGGCTGTGAACTTAGGAAGTATTTTTTAAGTTATCTTTTTCTCGTTTTGCAGAGAAAGAGTATAGATGGGAAAAATGAAGGGAACGAGTTGGAAAGATGATTTTTGTTACAGTAGGAACTCATGAGCAACAGTTTAATAGGCTTGTTGAGTATATGGATAAATGGGCAGCTGAGCATGAGGAAAAAGTAGTGATGCAAACTGGCTACTCTACATACGAACCAAAGCACTGTGAGTGGAGTAAATTGTACCCATATCAGAAGATGATTGCGATGGTAGATGAGGCCAGGATAGTCATCACGCATGGTGGACCTTCTAGTTTTATCATGCCACTCCAGATTGGTAAGACACCGATTGTCGTGCCTAGACAGTACAAATACAACGAACATGTCAACGACCATCAGGTTAAGTTCTGCAAAGAAGTTGAAAGCAGAATGGGTACCATCGTAGTGGTTGAGGATATAGAAAAGTTGGGTGGAGTCATAGAGAGTTATGACGAAATCAAAAAAGAAGGAAAGAATACAAGCAATAATGCGAGGTTCTGTGAAGAGCTTGATAGCATTGTTGATGAGATGTTTGAGGGGAAGAGATGAAAATAGCTGCAGGTATCGTTCTTTATAAACCCGATGTAGGTAGATTTAAGTCTTGCATCAGTGCATTAATGCAGCAGGTGGAAAGGATATACATTTTCGATAACAGTGATTCCTTTGTTGATGAGGCTCAATCAGAATCTATTGTTTATTATACTGAACACAAAAATATGGGAATTTCTTATGCGCTTAATCGCATTATGGAAGCTGCTCTAAATGATGGTTTTGATTGGGTAATCACAATGGATCAAGACTCAATAATTCCTGTAGGGTTGGTTGATGCATATAAATCGGTAATAGCCAGAGCAAACGAAATAGGAATTGTTTGCCCACAAGTAATAGATAAACGTAGAGCCTATATGGAAGTGAAGACAACGCCCAAAGAAGAATATGTTGAATTCTGCATAACTTCAGCAAGTTGCACTTCTGTAAATGCCTGGGAAAAAGTCGGAAAATTTGATGAATGGTTATTTATTGATTTGGTCGATAATGACTTTTGCAAGAGATTAATATTGTCTGGATATAAGATACTTAAACTTAATGACATGATTTTAAATCAAGAGTTCGGGAAAATAATCCCTAAGAGCGAAAGAAGTCAAAAATTTTGGGTTTATGTTAGCAGATTACTCCATAATCAAAATTTTGCTAAGTTCTCTTACCGGAAATTCGTGAGTCCTATGAGAGTTTACTATACGTGTCGAAATATAATCTATGTAAATAAGAAACTTGCTCAATATGGTTCCGTTGCCTATAAAGAAAACTACAATTGTAATTCCTATCTTGGGTTTGTTGCTAGCTTCATTCTGCCTAGCATTCTTAGAGCACAAGAAAAAATAGATGTAATTAAGGCTGTTATTAGAGGTACGCAAGATGGTAAAAAATCTAACCCAATTTGTTGGGCTATACAAAATGGAGCGCATAAATGAGGGAAGTTTTAATCGTTAATACTTCAGGATTGGGCGTTGGTGGAATGACGACTCATATGCTGAATTATATTGAAAAGATAATCAAAAAAAATTATGTAGTTAGATTTACGATAGTTGTGACTGGCGTAAGAGATAATGAAGTGATCGCTAAATTTATTAATGCTGGATGTAGCATTGTTTTCCTCCCTGACAGAAAAAAAGAATTGATTAAGTACATTAAAGAATTATTTGTTTTAGCTAGACAACATAAATTTGATGCTATTCATGTGCACGGAAACAGTAGTACTATGATGATTGAACTGAAAATAGCAAAGATTTGCGGAATACCAACAAGAATTTCGCATTGCCATAATTCTAGGTGTGAGCACCAATTGATTCATAATGTATTTAAGTATTCTTTTATGAAAAGTTATACTCATGCTGTAGCATGTTCAGAATTGGCAGGAGATTGGATATTTGGAAAGAATAATTACACTATTATTCCTAATGCAATCGATATTAATAAATTTAAGTATAATGAGAAAATCAGAAATGTCTATCGAAAAAAACTTCAAATTAATGATGATGCAATAGTACTAGGGCATGTGGGAAACTTTAACGAGCAAAAGAATCACGAGTTTTTAATTGATGTTTTCCGATCTTTTCATAAAACACATCACTCAAAGCTTATTCTTATTGGAACTGGTTCATTAATATCTAAAGTAAAAGAAAAAGTTAATAATTTTGGTTTGCAAAATGATGTTGTGTTTTTGGGGTTAAAAGATAATGTAAACGACTGGATGCAAGCTATGGATGTATTTGTGTTTCCATCACGTTGGGAAGGATTTGGGATGGTTGTGGTTGAAGCACAGGCGGCAAATCTTCCAGTTGTAGCATCTACAGAAGTACCTACAGTTACTAGGGTTTCTAATAGTATAGAATATCTTTCTCTAGATAGCGGCATTAGGCAATGGGAAAAAAGTGTTTTTGAACTATTTGAAAAAACAAATAGAAATGCACAGGTGGACAATCGCGTGAAAGTATATGATATAGATGCTAATCTACAAAAAGTAGTAGATTTATATGGATTAGAATAATTGATAGGTGAAAAAGATGACAATGTTTGGAGCTGTTTGGCTTTTGCTTCTTTTTTATGCATTAGCTAAAAATAACAAGAGGATGATGATCACGCTGGTGCTTTTCTCCTGTGTTTTTCAAAGTTCAAATGTATTTGTTTTTGGTGATACTGCAATTGGCCCCCAAATTATATCCTCAGCTGTTGTTTCAGTATATTTTCTTATATATAAATTTAAATCTGGGCAAATTCGTGTAACAAAAGAAGTTTTTTCGATTGATAAAACATCGGCTGTTTTATTTTTATACATAGTTGTTATATCTGTTGCTCTTGGCGCTTTTGCAGACAATTATATAAGAATTTTCCAGCTAATGTTTTATATGTTATGTTTCTTAATTATGAAAGATGCAGGCGCTCAATTGCCAGATAATTATGTATATGTTACATTACGAAAACTTAGTATATTTATCTTAGTAGTTGGAGTTTTTCAACTTTTATGTACAACCAACATAATACCCAGATATTGGTTTATTAGAGATTTGTTTTGGAATGAAAGCGCGGGAAATGGCGAAGTTGCACAGTTTATGTGGCCTTGGGGTCCATATTTTAGGTTCTTTTCTACCTATCTAGAACCTTCATATTTTGTGGGCTTTTCTATAGGTGCATTGTTTTATTTTATTAATTATAAGGAGAAAAGAAATCAGAATTATATACTAATAGCTGGTCTCGCTATGGCTACAGTACTTTCATTTTCTTCATCGGGATATGGAGCGTTATTAATAACAGGAATCATATATATTGCATTTTCTAGAGAAGGAAAAATGAGGGGTTATATTTTGGCTGGAGGGTTGGCTTCCTTTGTAATAATGTATTTTGGATTTTATGATATCCTTGATAATGTTATTTTTTCGAAATTACAAAGTGGCTCTGCATATGCCCGTGCCACGTGGAATCTTGAAGCTTTAAAGACCTTTAATAGTTCTCCAATTTGGGGTGTGGGTTATAAAAATTGTCGAGCAAGCAGCATGTTCTATACAATTTTGGCAGAATTGGGTACTGTTGGATTTGTTTTGTATAGTATTTTTATGTTTTCAATAGTTAAACCAATACTTAGCAAAAAAAAGAAACTAAAGATTGGCGATGAACAGGTAGGAATAATTTTTGCTTTAATTGGTGTAACAGCATCTCAAATGATTGCGGTGCCGGATTTGGATATTTGTACGTTTTGGATGTGGATGTATTTTCTAGGATTAATAATTGGTAGAAACAAAAGAAGACTGGGGGGATCAAGATGTGTAATGCAATAGTCTATGCAAGTGATAATAATTATATACCACATTTAGCAGCATCGATACTTTCGGTTATTAAAACGAACACAAGCATAAGTGATTTAAATTTTTATATTCTAGACAACGCTATTTCTAGAAGCGAAAAAGATAAGTTGTTTGAAATATGCAATAAGAATGATAGGAAGATAGCATTTTTAGATATCTCTAAGTATATTGAAGAAGCATCGCTTGCAACTTCCTTTAATAAAACTGCGTTCTCTAGACTGTTTATTGCAAGCATTATTAAAGAAGAAAAGGCTTTGTATCTGGATTGTGATACGATTGTCAATGGATCATTACAGAGTTTATTTGAAACCAATCTTACTGGTAATTTAGTTGCTGGTGTTCAAGATACAGTGTTTTCTAAATTACGAATGGATGTAGGATTAGATTATGACGAAAAGTATATTAATTCTGGCGTTTTATTGATTAATCTAAAACAATGGAGAGAAGAATCAATTGAATCCAAGTTTATAGAATGTATAAAATCTTTTAATGGTGACGTACCACACAATGACCAGGGAATAATCAATGCAGTATGTCATGACCGAACGCTGATTATTGATGCAAAATACAATGTGCAAGATGCAATGCTATTATACTCTGGAACACAGATTGAACAAATTTTTGATATCCCTAAGTTCTATGAGGATACTACATTAATAGATGCAAAACAACGACCTGTGATTATTCATTATACGGAAGCAAATTTTGGAAGACCATGGTTCATCGACTCTAATCATCCTTTCCGAAGAGAGTATTTGAAGTACCGGGAAGAATTAAAAGCGTATTGGCCCGTGCCGCACGAAAAAACGAAACTAAAGAAAAGAATAAATAGACGTACTAAACAGTTAATTTATAAATTTTTCCCTTTCTCTTTATACAATAGGATTCTCTTTTTTAAAAATACAAACCATCTTTTTAGTAAAGAAAAATAGGAGCATAGTATATGATTTCGGTTATAGTACCTGTATATAATGTAGAGAATTACATAAGACGTTGTGTGGAGTCAGTATTGTCGCAGTCATATACAGATTGGGAGCTTCTATTAATTGATGATGGTTCAACAGATTTATCAGGGAATATTTGCGGTGAATATGCAGCTAAGGATAGTAGGATTATCTGTATTCACAAAGAGAACGGAGGACAATCATCAGCCCGTAACGTAGGGTTAAAAGAGGCAAAAGGAAATTATATTGCGTTTTTAGATAGTGATGATTGGCTGAGTGAGTCTTTTTTACAAGTTTGTTTAAATGAGATGCTTGATAATGACGCAGACATTGTAACGGCAAACTATTACATGTTTTTTGATAATAATAATTGCAAACCTGTTTTTAACGTCAATAAAAAACATGAAGTTTGTAATAATCCACAGGCTATGAAACGTTTATTAGATAATAATGGAACATCATCTTCAGTATGCGCTAGATTATATAAATCTGAAATAATAAAAGACATAAGATTCCAGGAAGGAATGTTATTTGAGGATGCAGCAATTAGCTATCGTATCTTCTTGAATGCGGATAAAGTAGTTTTTTTATCAGAACCGTTGATGTTTTATTTTCAACGAGAAGGTTCGACTATGTCAAGAAGAGACAAAAAAATAAGACTAGACGAGATTCGTGCTGCGCATGAAAGATATGTTGCTGTTCGCAAATTGTACGATGATGATATATCAACATCGGCATTTGCTGACTATGTTTTTGACATGATTCATGTATCTGAGTGTTTTATTCGAGACGGATATAACTTGTCCGAACTAGAGAATTATAATTTGTTTTTGAGAAAAGAGTTAAAAGAATTTAAATACAGATATTGGATTAACTTCACACTAAGAAAAAAAATAGAAGCGGTTCTGTGGTTTAAATTGCCTACGTTTTTTTATATATGCGTAAAAGTATTACTTATAGTGATGAATTACTAACTAATATCCAGTATATGATGATTAGGATAATGAGCATATGGAAGGTAATGTAAAAAAGAATTTTATATTTTTATCGCTTTATAAGCTGTTTGAAATGCTACTACCAATGATAACTAGCCCATTGCTATCACGTAGATTAGGAGCGGAATCACTTGGCAAATATACATATTATTATTCCATAGTTAGTATGTTTGTAGTGGTAGCAGAACTCGGATCTTATAAATATGGTATTCGAGAAATCGCAAAGGTTAGAGAAAATAAAAAAGACTTAAAACGCGTGTATAGCGAGATATTCTTTACTCGTTTTTTTAATGGATTAATTGTTGGAATTGCGTACATTTTATTCCTATATATTAATAAAGAATTGTATTTAATACAAATATCAATGGCGTTATTTATTATTTCTAATATGATTGATAATTCTTTCTTATACATAGGAATTGAAAAAGTTGGGCCTTTGACACTAAGAGATTCCTTGGTGAAAATTGTGTCATTTATATTAATTGTGCTTCTTATAAATAATGCGAATGATTTAGTGTTGTATGTCTTAATAATGGCATTTAGTACTTTGATATGTAGATTTATTTCGCTATTTTTCTCTTTAAAGTACGTATCATTTGAAATTCCTAATATAAAAAAATGCTTGATGCATTACAAGCCAATGCTAGGTTTGACGATTCCAACACTGGCAGCAGTTATTTATCAATCTATGGATAGGATTATGATAGGGTTTTTTTATAATAACGCCGAAGTTGGTTATTATGACTGTGCTTCGAAAGTATTAATACCACGAAATATAATTACCGCATTAGGAACTGTACTATGCCCCAGTGTAGCCAATTTGTATTATAGAAACAAAATAGCAAAAGCAAACAAAATTCTAGAAAATTCATTCATGGTTTCTATGATAATGTCTTATGCATTCATGTTTGGAATATCTGCAATTGCTTATCAATTTGCACCATGGTTTTGGGGTGACGAGTTCTTTGTATGCTCCCCGATGATTGTTGGCCTATCGATAACAATTCCGATATGGACCGTTGGAGAGGTAATTAGAAATCAATATTTATTGCCAATAGGAAAAGATAAAGAGTATATAATTTCTTTTTTGATGGGAGTTGGGGCTAACGCAATTGCTAATTGTTTACTGATTCAAAAATTTGGAGCCAATGGAGCGATTATTGCTACTATTTTATCTGAAACCATAATGAGTTTAACTCAGGTATACTTTGTAAGGAAACAACTGAAGGTGGGTCTTTATTTAATCGGTACTATTCCGTATTTTATTATTGGATTAATAATGTTTTCAGGTATTCAAATTCTCAATGATATCCTTACAATCTTCTTAAATAATCAGACATTATTGTTATTAATCGAAATATTATTTGGCTCGACATTCTTCATGATAGCTATTTGTTTGTATGAAAATATAACAAATAAACATCTGGTTTTAAAAGTTATTAGAAAAAAAGGAGAGAATTGATATGTACGATTATTTAATAGTAGGATCCGGCTTATATGGATCCATTTTTGCCAGAGAAGCAACGAATAAAGGCTATAAGTGCCTTGTTATCGACAAACGAGATAACGTAGGCGGGAATATATTTACAGAAAAGGTGGAAGGAATCAACGTCCATAAATATGGCGCGCATATCTTCCACACCAACAATCAGAAGGTTTGGGACTACATAACCAAATTTGCTACCTTCAACCGATTCACCAACTCTCCTGTGGCTAATTACAAAGGAGAGCTTTACTCCCTACCTTTTAATATGTACACGTTCAATAAGATGTGGGGAGTTGTAACGCCAGAAGAAGCAAAGAAAAAAATAGAAGAGCAGAGAAAAGAGATTAAGGGTGAACCTCAGAACCTGGAAGAACAAGCCATCTCTTTAGTTGGAAGAGATATCTATGAGAAGTTGATTAAGGGCTACACTGAAAAGCAGTGGGGTAGAGATTGCAAAGACCTCCCAGCTTTCATCATTAAACGACTTCCGGTCCGTCTAACTTTTGATAACAACTACTTCAATGCTCTTTACCAGGGTATTCCGATTGGCGGATTTACTAAAATGGTTGAAAATATGCTAGAGGGAATTGAAGTAAAACTTGGAGAGGATTATCTGAAGGATAAGGCTAAATGGGATGGTATGTCAAAGAAGGTTGTATATACCGGTCCGATAGATGCTTATTTTGATTATTGTCTTGGTACCTTGGAGTACCGTTCTGTTCAATTTGAAACAGAAGTCCTGGACACACCAAACTTTCAGGGAAATGCTGCTGTCAATTATACGGATAGAGAAACACCATGGACCCGCATCATTGAACATAAATGGTTTGAGTTTGGTAAGGATGAGAATGGTAACGATCTTCCGAAGACAGTAATAAGCAGAGAGTATAGCTCTGAATGGAAACCGGGGGACGAGCCTTATTATCCAGTGAATGATGAAAAGAATGGTGCTTTGTATAAGAAGTACAAAGAACTGGCAGATAAGGAAGAAAACGTAATCTTCGGTGGACGTCTTGGAGAATATAAATACTACGATATGGATGCTACGGTGGCATCTGTTCTTGAAAAATGTAAAAAGGAGTTATTGTGATGAAAAATGAATTAATTTCTATAATAGCACCAGTATATAATGTTGAAAAATACCTGAAACAATTTATAGAGAGTATAATAAACCAAACATATAAAAACTTTGAATTGCTTTTAGTAACGGATTGTCCAACAGATAATTCTGAATTGATATGTAAAGCTTATGCAGAAAAAGATGATAGAGTTCATGTTATACCAAATGAAGTTAATATGGGAGTTGCAAAAACAAGAAACAATGGTCTTGCGGTAGCAAAAGGAAAATATATAATGCTGGCGGATAGTGATGATTATTTGTCGGAAGATGCATTGGAAAAAGCGTATCAATTATTGAAAAAAGATAAAACAGATATAGTTTATTGCGGATTCTATACCGATTGTGAAGGTGATATTCAGAGAAAAAAATTCAGGTTTTACAAAAGAAAGTATGATTATGAAAAGGCTATAAAATCACATTTATCATTTCATACGCTCTATGGTTATCCCTGGGGAAAATTGTACAGAAAAGAAGTATTAGTTAACGTGAAAGATCCAGAAGATATGAGTGTTGGAGATGATGGCGTATTTAGTTATCGAGCTTTATATAATGCTAAAAATGGAGTTTCTTTTACAGATTACCCAATTTATTATTATAGGATAAGAAAAGATTCTTTATCAGGACATGGACAACAATTCGCAAAAAGAGATTTAGATATTATCAAACAGGTTTCATATATTAGAGAATGCACTATTAATAAGACTTTTAATAAGTCCTTAGATATTTTTGAATTTGTTATTTTTACTGGAGCGCTTAGCAAGTATTATACTTCTGACGAAAATACAAAAGCAAATTTTGAGAATGAAGCGGAATATATGATTAAACGATGCAAAAAATGTGCGCCAAATTGCTTAATCCATTCAATTAATCCATATTTTAAATTTGATGCACTGAAATGGATAATAAAAAAGAAATATTAATCACAAAAAATATGGATTGTTTGAGGAATCAAGTAATATGAATTTAAGAAATGTCTGGCAAAAAATTTATTGTCGAGTTTATTTAATTATATTGTGCATTTGCAATTATCAAAAAAATATAGTTGTTTCATATGGTCCAGCGATTGGAGATACGTTGTTTTCTCTAGCCTATATCCAGAGTTTAAGTAAGAAAAAAACAATATTTGTGTGTGCGAAAGGAGCAAGATGGGTTTGCAATTATTATGATCTCAACAATATACAGATAAAAACAATACCTAATAGAAGCTTAGCACGTATTGCAAATGGTTTAGAGCCTGATATTAAGCGCGGAATAATAGCGTTTCTATTGAAAAAAAATTTATATATTACTTGTGCTCGTGGATATATGAACTTAATGTCTGCTAAAAATTGGAATTTATTAGATTTCTTAAAAATAGAAGTATTTAAATGTCAGTGCGATTTCAGAAGACCATTAGTACCTCAGATTGAATGCAAAAAATTTGATATCCCCGATAATAGTATATTACTTAGTTTTTCTAATTCAGCCTTTGGGGTTACAAAGGAAGAATGGGAAGACTTAGCTTCATATCTTTTAAATCACGGTTATCATGTTTTTACTAATTGCAAATCTTTAAATGAGCAACCTATAAAGGGAACTAAGCGTTTAGTATTTACGATGGAAGAAATTTATAATGTAGTTGATCGTTTTCATTGTCTTATTGGAATGAGATCTGGTTTTTATGATTTTGTAATTGATAAAGCAAAAAGGATAATATGTATTAATCCTGATTATGTACAATCTTGGTGGAATTTGAAACAATGGGGATCAAATTGCGATGTGATAAATATATCCCATATTGAAGGAAAATTGGTAGAAGAAGTAGTCAATGTAATTTAATGACTTTTGTTTGGAGGAAAAGACGATGAAATGTAATTATATTATAGTACAAGCGGGTGGTCAGGGTACCCGTATGGAATCATTAACTAGAAATAAACCAAAGGCTTTAGTTCCGGTCAATAATCTTCCTATGATTATGCATTTGTTCAGAAAATACCAGGACAAGGAATTTATTGTAATAGGTGACTATAAACACGATGTTCTCGAGAAATACTTGAATGCTTTTGCAGATGTAGATTTCAAAATGGTATGCGCATCTGGTAAAAAAGGAACATGCTCAGGATTACAAGAAGCTATTTCTTATATTCCGGAACATGAAAGATTTATGCTGATTTGGTGTGACTTGGTCCTTCCTGATGATTATGAGATTCCTAAATCAGAAAACAATATAATTGGCATTTCTAAAGATTTTACATGTAGGTGGAAATACGAAAACGATAAGTTTGTAGAAGAAAGAAGCTCTGAACATGGAGTAGCAGGACACTTTATTTTCAAAAACAAATCATTCCTCGCTGACGTACCAGACGAAGGGGAATTTGTAAGGTGGCTCCAGTCAAAGGAGTATACTTTTGAAGAACAGCCTCTATATCGAACACATGAATACGGACTCTACAGTGAGTGGGATAAGCTTCCTAAATCTAGATGCCGACCATTCAATAAAATGGAAGTTAAAGGCGACAAAATTTATAAATACGGAATTGATGATCAAGGGAAAAAACTGGCTGTTAGAGAAGTTGCATGGTATAAGAAATTAAAGGGGATCCACTTTGATAATATTCCAAAGATCTACGAATATGAACCAGCTATTTGCATGGAAAAAATAGATGGTAAGAACATCTATGAATATACAGATGTTCCGTCTGATAAGAAAAAGAATATTCTTGAGCAAATTATTACATGCTTGAAGGAAGTTCATAATATCGAATCAGCTCCGGCTGATAAAGAAAGCTATCGTATTGCATATTTAGATAAAACATACGACAGACTTAAAAAAGTTCGTAATCTCGTTCCGTTTGCCAATGATGAATTTGTTGTGGTGAATGGAAAGAAATGCAGAAACATTTTTTATCATCAAGAAGAAGTTGAAAAAGCAGTAATGGCATATATGCCAAAGCGGTTTAAACTTATACATGGGGATTGTACGTTTAGCAATATGATGCTAAAAAATGATACTATTCCGATGCTGATTGATCCAAGAGGATATTTTGGAAATACCGAAATATTTGGTGACGTTGCCTACGACTGGGTTAAACTTTACTATTCGCTTTACAGTAACTATGATCAGTTCAACCTTAAGCGTTTTAATCTTTATATTAATGAAAAAGACGTAAAATTAGAAATCGCGTCCAATAACTGGGAAGATATGGAAGATGCATTTTTTGACATGGTTGGTGATGAAGTATCTAGGAAACAGATGAAATTGCTACTTGCCATTACTTGGTTAAGCCTTACCACCTATGCGTGGGAGGATTACGACTCCATCTGTGGAGCCTTTTATAATGGATTATATTATTTGGAGGAAGCATTATGAGCAAGGCATATGATAAGTATTTTAAAGAAGATTTAGAGCAGTTTTATAAATCTTTAAACTCTATCGATATACAAGAAATGGATGAACTGATTGATGCATGTGAAAAGACATTAAGGTCTGGACACAAAATTATAGCATCTGGTCTGGGGAAAAACGTACCAATTTGTGATAAGTTTGTAGGTACAATGCTTTCCATGGGTCTTGATGCTAACTTCCTGCATACCAATACAGCGGTGCATGGCGATATGGGTATGGTTAAACCTGGCGATTTGGTTATTGTACTCACTAAGAGTGGGGCAACATCAGAGTCGGTATATTTAGTTGATCTTCTTAAAAATAGAGAAGGTGTTCAACTATGGTTACTTAGTTTTAAGGAACATAGTGTCTTGGCTGACTCTATGGAACACAAACTTATTATTAGTTTGGAGCACGAAGGTGACCTGTGGAACATTGTTCCTAATCATTCTACTACTCTAAATCTTATTGTTCTTCAAAAGGTTGCAATTGAACTGTCTAGGAGACTGAACCTTGATCTTCAGAATGACTTTAAGCCAAATCATCCAGGCGGTGCGATAGGAGATTCTTTAAGAAAATGAAAGATTTGATTTTATCTACTTTAGGGCATACATGGATCTTAGATTTAGATGGAACTATAGTTAAGCATAACGGATATAAGATTGACGGTGTAGACACTTTTCTTCCAGGATCGAAAGAGTTCTTGTCTAGCTTACCAGATAAGGACATGGTTATATTTTTAACTTCAAGAAAAGAAGAATACAGAGAAATAACAGAAAATTTTTTAAAAGAAAACAATATTAGGTATGATCACATCATATATGGAGCTCCATATGGCGAACGTATTCTTATTAATGACGACAAACCAAGTGGCTTAAAGATGAGTGTAGCAATTACAGGTGAACGAGATGCTGGAATAATACCGAGTATTGTTGAGAACAATAATCTTTGATTATTGACTGTGTGCCTATCACCCAAATAAATAATTCAGGAAGCAACAAGCTATCATAACTACCGATGCTGACAGAATGGATCGTTTTAAATATATGTATAGAAATGATGTGGTTATGTATAGGCAGGATGGTTTTGAAGGATGGTTGTATTTATCAATCAGGAATATTGTACACAGGATTAGAATCATGCTAAAGTCAAACGATAAAGGGATAAAACGACCACATTGGGGTCAGACCCCATGAAATACCGATAAAGAAAATAAAACAGAACTAAAAGTTCTATAAAAGAAGCATAAAATATCTTGCAAAAACTTATCATGAGTGATAAAATCTCGTAAATAAGATATCAGAGATGGGATAGGGAGATAAGCAAATGCAGGAGAACATGAAAGAATACCTGACAGAAAAGGAAGCCAGAGAAAAGAGACTGGAAGTATATACAGAGAAGATCCAGGAAAAAGTGTTGAGCAGATCTTCGGAAACAATCCGGCAGTTAGTGGAGGAGAGACACCGCCAGAAAATGACGCAGCAGGAAATAGCGGATATTACAGGGATAAAACCGTCGAATATGGCCCGGTTTGAGAGCGGTGGCAGGGTACCAACGCTGGTTGTATTGGAGAAATATGCGAATGCCCTTGGAAAACATATTGAAATAAAAATCTGTGATGACTGACAGATTTTTATTTGGGATAATCATAAATGATACTATTATTGAAAATAACAAAGTGAAATGGAGGGAGAAAGATCGCAAGAAAATTAAGGGACTGGTATGCGGGAGCAATTTACCACATCATGCACAGAGGAGTGAGAAGAAAACCAATATTTGAAGATGAGATGGATCATCAGGTACTGCTGCAGATAATAAAGACATCATTGAGTAAATATAACTGCTGGCTGCATGCGTATTGTCTGATGACAAACCATGTCCATCTGTTGCTTGAAACAGGCGATATAGAAATCGGGAAGTTTATGAAATATATGTCAGAGTGTTATGCCATTTACTATAACCATAAGTATGGTTACAGAGGGCATGTTTTTGAGAGCCGGTATAAATCCTGCCTTGTAAAAGAAGATGCTTATTTTCTCCAGACAAGCCGTTACATACATCTTAATCCGGTAAAAGCGCAGATTGCAGATTATCCGGAAGATTATTTATGGAGCAGCTATCGGACGATGATAGGGATTGCGGATGATGGGATCACAGAGAAAAAGAAGACACTTGCGTACTTTCCGAAAAACAGTATTTATCAATACAGGGAGTTTGTGGAAGATATAGGACACAAATATATAGTGCAGGAACAGCATATCAGAAAAATGATAGGGGAAGATGAATTATGGCTACCGTGGTAAGAAGTTTTGCAATTCAGGGGATTGATGGGTATCCTGTGGATATAGAAGTAAAGATGCTGGAGGGACAGCCGGTGATATCGATCATCGGTCTTGGAGATCAGGCTGTAAAAGAAGCAGCAGAGAGAATCCAGGCAGCGATTGATGAGAGCGGTTATCCCTGTGTGTTAGGATAATTGTCAGTGAAAGATAATTACTTTTGTGGTAGTATATAGCTATCACAGGAAGGGAGCTTTCACTATGAACTATAGTCCAGAATTAAAGGATG